>CALMAD010000428.1 GCA_937859105.1 uncultured Propionibacteriaceae bacterium | reverse complement strand
TCCGCGGCCAGCTGATCGGACCCCGGCAGCCCGTGGCCGCCGACTACGGCGACGGCTGGTTCCGGCTGGTGCACGGGCAGGTGACGGTCATCGTCGCCCCGACGGACGCCCCCGCCGAACTCCGGGACGCCCGCGGACGCGTGGCCGCGTCCTTCGGGGACGCGAACGTCGCCGATGGGCGCGTCCACCTGGGGCCCCACGCGGTGGTCGTGCTCACGGGCTAGCCCGGCGGTCGGGGCGATCGGGGTGGGGCCGTGCCGTGCCGTCCCGTCCCGTCCCGTGTGCGTTTCTACCTGACGTTCTCCACCCTCTGAGGTGGAGAACGTCACACGGCCCCTCGCGAACGTCCGGCATTCCGGACCCACCGACGGCCGCACCGGCGGCGTCCGGGACACGGAAGGGCCGTGCCCGCGGCGTCCCTGAGGGCGGGGACCGCCCGATCGAACCCGGCATGCCACCCGGTCGCGGACCCGCGGACCGCTGTCATTCCTGAGCGCCCGTTCCTCGACAGCCCCTCGCGCGGCAGCATCGACGCGGACGCCGTCGGCGCCGGTCCGCGCAGTACCCGATCCGCGGGCGGACGAACATTCCTGTGGCCCGCGGGCGGACCAGCCCCCTGCACTCCGCGGGGCTCGATCTCCGCGGGGCTCGATCTCCGCGGGGCTCGATCTCCGCGGCACCGTTCCGGGACGCGGCCGGATGCCACGCGGCGGACGTGAGACCGACGTCGGGGGCGTCCACCAGCCCCCGGGCTCTGCCCGACGACCGAGCCCGTGGAGGGCTTCGCCCCTAGCAGGGGCCGGATCGCTCACCGACATGCGCGCAGACATCACGCACGCGCTCGACCCGTGTGACGTTCTCCACCCCAGAGGGTGGAGAACGTCAGGTAGAAACGCACACGGGGGCCCGGCGTCCCACCACCGTCCAAAGGCGGTCGGCCCACGGTCTGGTTGTCGGCCGATCGGTCGGGGCTCGACGCTCGAAGGGGTGGCTGCGGGGACCGTTCGGGCTAGGCTAGGGCCTGCTTCGTCGCCCAATGACAGTTCGAAAGGGGGCTCAATGGGGGTCTTCGACAATCTCGAGCGCAAGCTCGAGGGGGCCGTCAGCGGGGCGTTTGCGCGGGCGTTCAAGGGGGACGTCCAGCCGGTCGAGATCACCGCGCGGCTGCAGCGTGAACTCGACTCCGAGGCCAAGCTGCTCTCGCGCGACCGCAAGCTCGTCCCCAACGACTTCACCGTGGGGCTGAGCCAGCACGACTACGACCGGCTCACCCCCTACTCGCGCACGCTGAACGCCGAGATCCTGCCCCAGCTCCGCGAGTACGCCTCGAATCAGGGCTACATCTTCAACGGCCCGGTCACCGTCGCCTACGAGTTGGCGTCCGACCTGCCGACCGGACGCTTCACGGTCGAGAGCGCGGCCGTCGCGATCGTGAACGCCGACCCGGCGAGCAGCGGCGTCCTGCGCCGGTCGAACCTGGTGCTCGAAGTCAACAACATCCGGCACCCGCTGATGCCGCCCGGCTTCACGCTGGGCCGGGGCAACGACGCCGACGTCCGCATCAACGACCCCGGCATCTCCCGCCTGCACGCGCGCGTGGTCGTCCAGGGGTTCGGCGACGACCAGCACATCGCCATCGAAGACATGGGCTCCACCAACGGCATCCTCGTCGACGGCCAGCGCGTCCGTAACGCCGGCCTCCACGAGGGCTCCCGCATCGAGATGGGCAACACCCGCCTCCTGGTCCGATCGCCGGTGAGCGATGTCTGAGCTCGTCGTCCTCGCGCTGAAGTTCGCGTTCCTCGCCCTGCTGTGGCTGTTCGTCCTGTTCGCCTGCAACGTCATCCGCACCGACCTCTTCGGGCGCCGGGTCTCCGCTGCCGCCGTCGCCTCCGAGGTGCCGCCCACCCAGTTGAAGAGCCGGCGCGCCCGCCGCGCCGACCGCAAGATGCCCACCACGCTGCGCATCACCCGGGGCGCCCAGACCGGCCTCACGATGCCGCTGGGCGACTCCCTGCGCATCGGCCGCAGCAACGACTGTCAGCTCATCCTCGACGACGACTACGTCTCCACCCGGCACGCCCGCATCGTCCGGGGCGACAACGGCTATCTCGTGGAAGACCTCGGCTCGACCAACGGCACCTACCTCAACGACGCTCGGGTGACCACCGCCACCCCGTTCGGCCTCTCCGACACCCTGCGGATCGGCCGGACCACGATGATCGTGGAAAAGTGACCCATGGCCCTGTCATTCCGGTACGCGGCGCACTCTGAGATCGGCCTGGTTCGTAAGACCAACCAGGATTCGGGGTACGTCTCGCCGACGATGCTCATGGTCGCCGACGGCATGGGCGGGGCCGCGGCGGGCGACCTGGCGTCCTCGGTCGCGATCGACCACCTGCGCACCTCCGACGAGGGCCTCACCCGGCTGCTCACCGAGGCCGAGAAGCGGGTCGCCATCCAGGCGCGCGAGCACGACGCCGCCGACGAAGCGCGGCTGGCGTCCGACCCCGACGACACGGCCCCCGAGGGCACGGGCGATCTGGGCACGCGGGAGGCGGCGCTGCTCGGCGTCCTCGGTGCGACCCTGACGCAGGCCAACCAGCACATCGCCGACCTCGTCGCCGACGACTCGGCCCTGGAGGGCATGGGCACCACCGTCTGCGGGTTCGCACTCGTCGAGGGCACGCTCGCCGTCATCAACATCGGCGACTCCCGGGCCTACCTGCTCCGCGACGGCCAGTTGCGCCGGGTGACGCGCGACCACTCGTGGGTGCAGACGCTCGTCGACGAGGGCCGCATCACCGAGGCGCAGGCCCTCGAGCACCCGCACCGCTCGCTGGTATTGCGCGTCCTCAACGGCAACCCGCAGCACCAGCCCGACCTCGGCATCCTCGACGTCCGCCCGGGCGACCGGCTGCTGGTCTGCTCCGACGGCCTGTGCGGCCTGGTCACCGATCAGCAGATCGCGCGCCTCCTCGGCGAGGAGGATCGCGACCGCACGCTGGACTCCCTCGTCGACCTCGCCCACGAGGCCGGCGGCTACGACAACATCACGATCATCATCGCCGACATGGTCGACGGTCCGCCCGACGGCGAGACCGCGGTCATCGGGGCCGCACGCAACATCAGCATCCCCGCGACACCCGAGCACACGGCGGCCCTGCCGCCGGTCGAGAAGTCCGGCGCGACGGACGCCGCGGCGGCCGGCGACGACGCGGGCCGCGTCCAACGGGACGACGAAGAGGAGCGCTACGCGCTCGCCGGACGCCGCGGGCTCGCCGGCTGGGCGCGCATGCTGCTGGTCGTGCTGATCCCGCTGCTCGTGCTGGGCGGCGGGGCGTGGGGCTGGTACTCCTACACGCAGACGCAGTACTACGTGGGCCCCGACGACGACGTGGTCGCGGTCTACCGCGGCGTCCCCGACCGGGTGCTGAACTTCGACCTGTCGTCGATCGTCCGCAGCGACACCACACGCATCGGCGATCTGCCGCCCTACTACGCCGAACGCGTCCGGGGGAACATCAAGGTCGAGAACCTGGCCGCGGCCGACACCACGATCGACATGCTGCGGCAGAAGGCGGCCAAGTGCGTCGCCCAGCGGGAGGCCCGCGCCCGGGCGCGGACGGCGCCGCCCGTCACCCCGAGCCCGACCCCGACCCCGACGCCGACCGTGCCGACGGTCCCGACGGGCACCGCCTCCCCCGACGCGACGCCCAGCCCGGCGCTGACGCCCAGCCCCACCCCCACCCCGACGCAGACGCAGGTCACGACGCCGGAGGACTGCTGACATGGCCGAGATCGTCGTCTACCGCAAGCGCGGCTTCGCGTCGTTGGTGATGCTGCTGATCGGCGTCGCCCTGGGTGTCGCCGGGTACCTGATCACGATGCTCAATCAGTACGGCAAGCTGGCCGACGGCTGGTTCGTCGGCCCGGCGATCTGGGCGGTGGTCGCCCTCGTCGCCTGGGCCGTCGTGCGCTGGCGCCTGCCGTATGCCGACCCGCTGCTGCTGCCCAGCGTCGTCGCGCTCAACGGCATCGGCATGGCGATGATCTACCGGCTCGACCAGTCGAGCACCCCCGTCATGCACAGCGCCGACCTCCAGCTGATGTGGGCGATCGGGTCGGTCGCCACGCTGTGCGCGGTCGTCTTCTTCCTGCGCGACCACCGTCGGCTGCAGCGCTTCACCTATCTGTGGTTCATCGCCGGCATGGTCCTGCTGCTGATGCCACTCATGCCCGGGCTCGGCGCGGAGAGCCACGGCGCGCAGATCTGGATCCGCATCGGCCAGTTCAGCTTCCAGCCCGCGGAGATCGCGAAGATCGTCCTCTCGATCGCGTTCGCGGCCTACCTCACCGAGAAGCGGGATGTTCTCGCGCTCGCCGGCCACCGGTTCGTCGGCATCGACCTGCCGCGGGCGCGCGACCTCGGGCCGATCCTCATCATGTGGGGCACGAGCCTGATCGTCCTCGTCTTCGAGAAGGACCTCGGCACGGCGCTGCTGTTCTTCGGTCTGTTCGTGATGATGCTCTACGTGGCGACCGAACGGCCGAGTTGGGCGCTGCTCGGCTTCCTCATGCTGATCGCGATGGGCGTGCTCGGGTACGCGGCGTTCGATCACGTGCGCGTCCGGTTCGAGTCGTGGCTGACGCCGTTCGACGACTACGGCCGCAACCTGCAGGTCATCAACGCGCAGTTCGGGCTGGCGTCCGGGGGCCTGTTCGGCACCGGCTGGGGCCAGGGACGCCCCTACCTCACGCCGCTGTCGAAGAACGACTTCATCTCCGCCGCGATCGGCGAGGAGTTGGGCCTCGTCGGTCTGTTCGCGGTCATCCTGATCTTCCTGGTGATCGTGGCCCGCGTGCTGCGCGCGTCGCTGGCGTCCCGCGAGCCGTTCGGCAAGCTGCTCGCAGCCGGCCTCGCGTTCGTCTTCGCGCTGCAGGTGTTCGTCATCATCGGCGGCGTCACGCGGCTGCTGCCGCTCACGGGCCTGACGACGCCGTTCGTCTCCCAGGGCGGCTCGTCGCTCATCTCGAATTACCTGCTGCTCGGGCTGATGCTGACGATCACCCATCAGGTCCGGCACCCGCAGGTGCAGGTGCCGACCGACGAGTTCGCGACGTTCACCACCGACCGCACCGAGCAGATGGCCACCGTCGGCGCGGTCGGCGCGGTGGCGTCCGCCCGGGCCGCCACGGCCCGCGACGACGCCAACGAGCGGCTGGGAGCGCGTCCCGACCCCGACGCGCTCGACGCGCCCACGGAGTTCGTCTCCGAGGCGAGCGGTGCCGGCGTCGGCGCCTCCCAGACGAACGCCTCCGCAGACGCCCCGACCGAGTTGGTCGGCGGGCAGCCGTCCGGACGGCCGGCGTCCGAGAGCCCCTGGCAACCTGACGCCTCCGACGCCAAGCCGTCGGCGTGGGCGTCCCTGAACGACGACGAGCCGGGTGAAGAGACGCAGGCCCTCGACCCGCTCGACGTTCCCGTCAAGGACGAGGAGGCGGACAAATGAACGGACCCATCCGCAAGGTCTCGGTGCTCGTGATGGTCATGTTCCTCGCGCTGATGGTCAACATGAGTTACTCGTACGTGTTCCGAACGGAGTCGCTGCGCAGCGACCCGAACAACCGCCGCGTCCGGGACGCCGAGTTCGGCACCGACCGGGGCGACATCCTCGTCGGCAACACCCCGGTCGCGACGTCGTCGGCCGTGAACGACCGGTACCAGTTCCAGCGCAAGTACCCCCAGGGCACGTTGTACGCGCCGGTCACCGGCTATTTCTCCTTCATGTACGTCTCGAGCGCGCTCGAGCAGAGCCAGAACCAGGCGCTCACCGGGCAGTCCGACGCGCAGTTCCTGCAGCGCATGGTGGACACCGCGACGGGCAAGACCCCGGTCGGCGCGACCGTGCAAACCACCCTGGACGCCCGCGCGCAGCGCGCCGCCTACTCCGCCCTCGGCGACCGGCCCGGGGCCGTCGTCGCCATGGACTACTCCACCGGCGCGGTGCTCGCCATGGTCTCCACGCCCAGCTACGACCCGAACCAGCTCGCGAGTCACGACCTGACCGCGTCGCAGAAGGCGTGGTCGTCGCTCACCAACAACTCCGACCAGCCGATGCTGAACCGCTCGGCGAAGAACGTCTACCCGCCCGGGTCGACGTTCAAGCTCGTCACCTCGGCGGCCGCGCTCACCGACGGCATGTCGTCCAGCAGCATGATCCCGGCCGGCAAGTCCTACCGGCTGCCGAACTCGACGGCGGTCATCAACAACGCGGACGACTGCGGCGGCAGTTCGATCACGCTCGCGCAGGCGCTCAAGACGTCCTGCAACACGGCGTACGCGCAGCTCGGCGTCCGGCTGGGCGACGACAAGATCCGCGCCCAGGCGCAGAAGTTCGGCTTCGGCGCGACGCAGCTCGCCGACATCGGCGCGGTCGCCTCGCGGTTCCCCGCCAACCCGGACGCCGCCCAGACCGCGATGAGCGCGATCGGCCAGTTCGAGGTCGCGGCGACCCCGCTGCAGATGTGCATGGTGGCCGCGGGCGTCGCGAACGACGGCGTGGTCATGGAGCCCTACATCGTGAGCCAGGTTCGCGGCGCGGACCTGAACGTGCTGAGCAACCACAACCCGCGGCAGCTGTCGGTCGCGATGTCGGCGACGGACGCGCGCCAGCTGCAGCAGATGATGGTCGGCGTCGTCCAGGGCGGCACGGGCACCCGCGCGCAGATCTCGGGCGTGACCGTCGGCGGCAAGACCGGCACGGCGCGCAGCGACGGCAAGCGTCCGCCGTACGCGTGGTTCGTGGCGTGGGCGAACGATCCGAAGGTCGCCGTCGCGGTGTTCGTGCAGGATTCCGGCGCGACGACCGCCGAGACGTCCGGCGGCCGATTCGCCGGTCCCATCGCCAAGCGAGTGATCGAGGCCCTCCGATGACCGACGACCCCAACCTTCTCGGCGGCCGCTACGAGCTCGGCCCCGTCATCGGGCGCGGCGGCATGGCGACCGTCCGCCGCGCGCGCGACCGCCGCCTCGGCCGCGACGTGGCCGTCAAGCAGTTGCGCACCGACCTGGCCAGCGACTCCACCTTTCAGGCGCGCTTCCGGCGCGAAGCCCAGGCGGCCGCGGGGTTGAACCACCCGAACATCGTGTCGGTGTACGACACCGGCGAGCAGGTCGACCCGGCGACCGGCATCTCCGTGCCCTACATCGTCATGGAGCTCGTCGAGGGCCGCACGCTGCGCGACATCCTGCGCGAGGGGCGTCCGATCCTGCCGCAGCGCGCGTTGGAGTTCACCCAGGGCGTCCTCGACGCGCTGGCCTACTCGCACAAGGCCGGCATCGTGCACCGCGACATCAAGCCGGCCAACGCGATGATCACCAACAACAGCCACATCAAGGTCATGGATTTCGGCATCGCCCGCGCCGTCTCCGACACGAGCTCGACCATGACCCAGACCGCGGCCGTCATCGGCACCGCCCAGTACCTCTCCCCCGAGCAGGCCCGCGGCGAGACCGTGGACGCCCGCTCCGACCTGTATTCCGCCGGCTGCCTCATGTACGAGCTGCTGGTGGGGCGTCCGCCGTTCCAGGGCGACTCCCCCGTCTCGGTCGCCTACCAGCACGTGCGCGAGCAGCCGATCCCGCCGAGCCAGCTCGACTCCGAGATCACCCCCGAGATGGACGCCGTCGTCCTGAAGGCCCTCGCGAAGGACCCGGCCGACCGCTACCAGACCGCCACCGAGTTTCGGCAGGACATCGGCCGGCTGCTGGCCGGCCAGCCCGTCATGGCGATGACGGGCGACGCCGCGACCCGCGTCCTGGGGACGCCGTCCGCCTCCTCCGCACCGTCGGCGTCCTCGGCGGCCTCGGCGCCGTCCGGGTCGACGGCCGTGCTGCCGGCCGTCTCGGCCGACGGCCCACCGCCCGGCCAGGCGCAGACGTTCGTCCCCACCCGGCAGCCGGAGCAGAAGCGCGGCGCCCGCTGGCTCGTGCCGCTGCTGCTCGTGCTGGTGCTGCTGGCCGGCGGCGGCCTCGCGCTGGTGTACTTCAATCCCTTCGGGCAGCAGACCGTGACCGTCCCGATCGTCACGGGTCAGGCGCAGGGCACGGCCGAGCAGATCATCAAGAACTCGCGGCTCAACCCCGTCGTGAAGACCACGCAGGGGCCCGACGACGACTCGGTCGGCGACGTGACCGAGCAGGATCCGACGGGCAACGCGACCGCGAACGTCGGCAGCGACGTGACGCTGACCGTCAACGTCGGCCCGAACAAGATCACGGTGCCCACCGGCATGGTCGGCCAAGACGTCGACCAGGCCATGGCCTTCGCCCGTCAGAACGGGTTCACGAACGTCCGGAAGGTCGCCGCCACCTCCGAGCCGGCGAACGCGAACGCGAACCAGGTGCTCTCGGTCAGCCCGGCGCAGGGGTCGACGGTGGCGGTCGGCACGCGGCTGACATTCACCTACGCCTCCGGGAAGACGACCGTGCCGAACGTCGCGAGCTACTCGCTCGACCAGGCCAAGAGCGCGCTGTCGGACGCCGGCCTCACGAACGTGACGACGTCCGAGCAGGAGAGCACGGCGACCGCGGGCAGCGTCATCGGGACGAACCCGGCCGCCGGGGCCTCGGTCACGAAGGGGACGCGGATCACGATCCTCATCGCCAAGGCGCCGGCCACCCCGACCCCGGATCCGACGACGAACACCCCCGAGCCGGCCCCGACCCCGGATCAGCCCGAGACACCCACCGCCGCCCCCACGACGGGCGGCTGAGTCCCCCAGGCCGGGCGGCCGCGTCCGGACGCCCGCTCAGGCCGTCAGTTCACCGCCATCAGCGGCGACAGCCCGCGGGCGCGCTCGGGGGCGTCGGCGTCCCCGCAGGCGCGCAGCCAGTTGGCGAGCATCTGGTAGCCGCCTTGGGTGAGCACCGACTCGGGGTGGAACTGGACGGACTCGATCGGCAGCGTCTTGTGCCGGATGGCCATGATCACCCCGGACGCCGTCCGCGCCGACACCTCCACGTCGTCGGGCACGGTCGCCGGATCGAGGGCGAGCGAGTGGTAGCGGGTGGCGATCAGCGGGCTCGGGAGCCCCTCGAAGACGCCCCGGCCGTCGTGGAAGACCTCGGAGGTCTTGCCGTGCAGCAGCTCGGGCGCGCGGTTCACCACGCCCCCGAACGCCACCGAGATCGACTGCAGCCCCAGGCACACCCCGAAGATCGGCAGCGTGCCGCCCTGGCCGCGGACGACGTCCACGCACACGCCGGCCGCCTCGGGCGTGCCCGGCCCGGGCGACAGCAGGACGCCGTCGTAGGCGTCCGACCAGCCGGCCTCGCCGAACCGCGGGTCGTCGTTGCGCCACACGTCGACCTCGGCGCCGATCTGGGCGAGGTACTGCACGAGGTTGTAAACGAACGAGTCGTAGTTGTCGATCACGAGGATGCGGGCCATGCGTCCCATGGTCTCACCGCCGCGCGCGGGCATACGCCCCGTCCACCGACCCCGCGTAGGCGGGCATCGAGACCGACGGCACGCGCTGTTGGGCGTAGCCAAGCCGGTACATCGTCGCGTACTGCCGGTACGTGGCCAGCGGCCCGGACGCCTCCAGCGCGGCCTCCAGCCGCGCCTGATCCCCGATCGCCGTGACGACGTACGGCGGGGCGTACGGGATGCCGTGCAGCACGACGGTGTTGCCGACGCACTTGATGCCGGTCCGCGCCGTGACCCGCTGGCCCTGGATCGTCATCGCCTCCGCCCCGCCCGACCAGAGCGCGTTCGCGACGGCCTGAATGTCTTGCTGGTGGACGACCAGGTACTCCTCGTCGACGCCGGCCGGCTGCACGTCGAGGGGTGCGTCGGTGAGCGTGACGGTCACGCCGGGGCCCTGCACCGGGGTCGCGCCGGCGGCCGCCGCCGCGGCGTCCGACCGCGGCTGAAGCTCGGGGTCGGCCCCGCTCGGCCGACCGAGCCGGTCGACGTCGGCGCGCAACTCCCCGAGGCGCTGGGTGAGCGCGGCGTTGCGTTCGGCCTGCTCGGCGACGAGCGCGACGAGATCGGTCGTGCGGTCGGGTCGCAGGTCTCCGCCCTGCCCCGCGATGGCGGACGTCACGATCATGAAGCCCGCGACCACGCACGTCAGCAGCGTCAGCAGCCGCAGCCCCACCGGACGCCTGCCCGCCCGCCGTTCGCGCAGGTGCCGGCCGCGGGCGCGGGCCAGCACGCGGACTGCCCGTTCCCACCCCCGTCGCACCGGTCCAGGGTACGCGAGCCTCCGCGTCCGGCTTCGACGGCAGGCTAGGCTGCCAGGCAGACACGTCCCACTAGTCGTTCCCGAGGAGTTTCACCCGTGCCTGAGTCGAAGGGCCGCAGCGAGGCCGGCAACAAGCAGCCGTCCGGCCAGCGCGGCAAGACCGGTGCCAAGAAGCAGGCTCAGCCGGCCAAGCAGGGCCGGCCGACCAAGAAGCGCAGCAACGTGCTGCTGGAGAACCGGGCCTGGGTGCCGCCGACGTTCATCACGATCGGCCTGCTGGGCGTCCTGTGGCTGATCGTCTACTACCTGGCCGGGTACATGATCCCGTTCATGGCGACCCTCGGGCCATGGAACCTCGTGATCGGCATGGGCATGATGGCCGCGTCGTTCGCGATCGCGACGCTCTGGAAATAGCGGTGGCGCCCGGGGCGGGAGGGCCGACGCCCCCGCGCCTCCTCAGGCCCCGACCGGGTAGCGGCCGAACCCCCGCAGCGTGATGCTCGGACGCCGACGCGCGCCCGCGTGCGGGTGCAGGCCGGGCATCCGCTCGGCCAGTACCTGCAGCGCGACCTCCCCCTCCAGCCGCGCCAGCGGCGCGCCCAGGCAGTAGTGGACGCCGTTGCTGAACGCCAGATGCTCCGCGGGCCGCTCGGCCGCCGGGTCGAACACCTCGGGGTTGGCGAAGACCGCCGGGTCGCGGTTCGCGGTGACGAGGTCGACGAGCGCCATCGTGCCTGCCCGGAAGCGCCGGCCCTCGACGTCGGCGTCCTCCTGGGCGACGCGCGCGGTGAACTGCACCGGCGGGTCGAAGCGCAGGGTCTCCTCCACGATGGCCGCGGCCTGGTCGGGGGCCGCGACGAGGGCGTCCCAGGTGCCGGTGGAGTGCAGGGCGTGGACGGCGTT
>CALMAD010000427.1 GCA_937859105.1 uncultured Propionibacteriaceae bacterium | reverse complement strand
CCCACCCCCCACTGGCCGCTGGGTAGGCGGCCACGATCTGCGCGCAACCCGCGAGCGCCCGGACGCGCTGGTGGCGCACCGCGCTGCGCAGCAGGGTCTCGAGCCGGCCGGTGACCTGCCCCGCCTCCTCGAACCGCTGCTGCTCGACCAGGGCGCGCAGCCGCTCGCGGTGCGCGGCCAGCACCGGCCGAACATCGCTGGTCAGCCCCCGGCGCACCGCGGCCGCGACCTCGGCGTACTCGCCCGGGGTGACGGCCCCCTCGCACGGGGCGCAGCAGCGCCCCATCTCGCCCAGTGCGCACGCCGCCCGTGGACGCCGCGGCGAGAGCCGCTCGGTGCACTGGCGCAGGGGGTAGGCGTCGTACACGCTCATCACGATGGCCTCGGCGGCGGCCCGGCCGCCGACCGGGCCGAAGTAGGACGCCTCGTCGTCGGCCACCCGCGTGACGATCGACAGGCGCGGGTAAGCCTCGCGGGTGAGCTTGAGCCAGACCCGCCGCTCGGGGAACTTCGAGCGCCGGTTGTACCGGGGCGCGTGGGCCGCGATGAGGCGGAGCTCGAGGACCTCGGCCTCCAGCGGCGTGCGGCAGACGGTCGCCTCGACGCCGGTCGCGACCCGGACCATCTCCTCCATGCGCGGACGCTTCTCGGACGCCGTGAAGTAGCTACGGACGCGGTGCGCGATGTTCACGCTCTTGCCGACGTAGAGAACCTGGCGGCGCACCTCGCCGGAGGCGTCGGGCAGGTCGGCGTAGAACTGGTAGACGCCCGGTGACTGCGGCAGCCCGGACGCCCACACCCGCTTCGCGCGGCGTTGCGGGGAGACGCCGCGGGTGAACTCGGTGAGGTCTTCGAGCGTGGCCACGCCCAGGTTGCCCACGCGCTCGAGCAGCCCGTGCAGCACCTCGACGGTCGCGCGCGCGTCGGTGAGCGCCCGGTGGTTCGGCGACTCGGCCACCCGGAAGTGGCGGGCGAGCGTGGAGAGTTTGACGTTGGGTACCTCGTCGCGCGTCAGGACGCCGCGGGCCAGCGCGACCGTGTCGACCGACCCGGTGAACTCGAACGGGTAGGAGTATTCGGCGCACGCGCGCCGCAGGAACCCGACGTCGAAGCGCGCGTTGTGCGCGACCAACACGCACCCGCGCGCGAACTCCAGGAACGCGGGGAGCGCCTCGCCCAGGCCGGGGGAGGCCGCGACCATCGAGTCGGTGATGCCGGTGAGCACCGAGATGAGCGGGGGGATGTGCCGGTGGGGGTTCACCAGCGTCTGGAACTCGCCCGCCACCTGACCGCCGCAGACGCGTACGGCGCCGATCTCGGTGATCGTGTCCTCCGCCGAGGAGCCGGTGGTCTCGAGGTCGACCACGCAGAAATCGACGGCGGCGAGGTGCCGGCCGAGGTCGGCGAAGGAGGGCTGCATCGGGGCGTTCACGGTCACGGAAACGACGCTAGGGGGCCGGTCTGACAGTTTCGGGCGGGGACGCGCGTCGGCCGGCCGTCGGTCGCCGGTGGGTCGTCGGGCGATCGAACGTACGCGCGAAAAAACTGTCGGAGGCGACTGCGAGGGTGTGCGGCATGGAGACAGTGATGATCGATTGCGACCGCTGCGAGGTGCGCGGCCTGGCGTGCGACGACTGCGTGATCTCGGTGCTGATGGGGGTGCCGGGGCGACCGGCGTCGCTAACCCTGGAGGAGCAGCGGGCGTTGCGGGCGCTCGCCGATGGCGGGCTGGTGCCGCCGCTGCGCCACGTCGAGGCGCTGTGACGAGGGGGTTTTCGGGCGTGCGGGGGTGCTGGGGGCGTGCGGCCCGGTGCGCGGCGTCCGGGCGTAGCCCGTGACGAGAGACCCTGAAAGGATAGGGGTGTCGCTAAGTGAAGTGAACGGTCGGGGAACTCTTCCGCCGGGTCTGGCCCCCCTGGGGCTGATCGCTTACGGTGGGAGCATCCCTTGCAGGAACCGACTGCCGATTCTTCCCCATTGGTCATGTCGACCCCTCCCTCTGCAGAAGATTTAGGAGTCGTGCGTGGTGTTTCAACGCAAGCCGCTCGCGTCCGCCGCGGCCGCTTCGATCGTCTTGGCGTTCGGCGCGGTCATCCCCCCTCAGGTGGCCCACGCCGACCCCTCCGCGGTCGCGAGCGCTCGTGCGAAGGCGCAGGACGCCTCGGCGGCCGTGGCCGCCGCGCGCGCCGAGTTGCAGCGGCTCGACACCGAAGAGAGCGCGATCGCGGAGGAGTGGCTGCAGGCCAAGCTCCGCGTCCAGCAGAGCCAGCAGAAGGTCAACGGGTTGAAGGCCGATGTGGCCGCGCAGACCAAGAAGGTGGACGCGATCGCCGCGCAGGTGCGCGAACTCGCGCGGGCCGACTTTCAGAACCAGGGCCTCGACCAGGCGACGAAGATCTTCGTGAGCGGCGACCCCGATTCGTTCCTGAAGGCGATCTCGACGGCGTCCCAGGTGGACGACAACATCAACGCGGTCATCCAGCGCTATCAGGCGGAGCAGGCAAACCTGACGGATCTGAAACGGGCGGCCGACGCCGAGCTGGCGTCCAAGGCGCGCGAAGAGGCCAGGCTCGCTCAGCTCGACAAGCAGGCGAAGCAGAAGGTGGCCGAGCAGCAGGCCGTCCTCAATCAGCTCACCGCGCAGGAGCGCGCGGCGCTGGCCGAGCAGGAGCGGCGCGAGACCGAGGAGTTCGCGCGGCAGGCTGCGCTGGCCGGCGAGCGCACGCGCGTCAGCGACGGGCGGGCGACGCCGGCGTCCGGGCCGGCCGCGCGCGCGGGGCGGGCGTCCACGGATACGGTGCCGCGGCTCGGCGCGATGGTGACGCAGGATGCGTCGGGCAGCGCCCGCGGGGTCGCGGCCGCCACGTACGCCAAGCAGCAGGTGGGCGACGCGTACGTGTGGGCCGCGGAGGGTCCTGACGAGTTCGACTGCTCCGGGCTCACGCTCATGGCCTACCGGGCCGCCGGCATCGCGCTGCCGCACTCGGCGCGCGTGCAGTCGGGCATGGGTGAGCCGGTGGCGGCGAACGACCTGCGTCCGGGGGACCTGCTGTTCTGGTACAACCCCGTCCATCACGTGGGCATCTATGTGGGCGACGGCATGTTCGTCCACGCGCGCAACCCGCGGGTGGGCGTAGTGATTCAGCCGTTGTCGTCCTACGACGCGCCGTTCTCCGGTGCGCGCCGGGTGGTGGGCTGACCCCCGGGCGAGCGTTTCTACCTGACGTTCTCCACACTCTGGTGTGGAGAACGTCACACGCCGACCGGGCCAGCGGAGCCCGGTGCGCGTGCCCCTTCCTTGCGGCGGTTCGGCAGCCCCGTGGCTCTCGGCCGTTCGTCGGCCCCTGCCCAGGCGTCCCCGGCAGGACGCCGCGACCTTCGCCCTGCCGCTCACTCGATTCGCCGCCACTCGATGAGGAGCCTTTGCCGTAACCCACCTCCGCACCGGGGAAGAGGGCGTGATCGAATCGCGGCGAGTCGACGGCCGCCGTCCCTGAGGACGCCGGGGGACTCGCGGTCGGGGGGACTCGCGGTAGAGAGGGACGCCGTCCGGGACGGCGTCCCGGGCGCCCTCCCGGACGCCGTCTTCAGCCCCGACCTGTGTGACGTTCCCCACACCAGAGTGTGGAGAACGTCAGGTAGAAACGCCCACGCGGGGGCGAGCGCGGCACGCCCCCTGATGGTTCTCAGGGGGAATCAGGGGGATCTCTCATGGT
>CALMAD010000426.1 GCA_937859105.1 uncultured Propionibacteriaceae bacterium | reverse complement strand
GGCGATCGCCGAGCGCAGCGCCGGCAGCTGGGCGCGGAGTTCGGCGCCCGGGTAGCCGACGAGCAGCGAGACCGCCTGCCAGGCCGTGCGCAGCTGCCCGCGCGTGAGCGAGACGGCCCCGTCGTCGGGGGACGACCGCCGCGCCCGGCCTGGCCGGGCCGCCTGAGGCAACCCGAGCCAGCGGGGGAGCGGGCTCATCGCGCGACCCCGTCCTCACCCGGGATGCCGACGCGATCGGCGGCGTCCTGAGGCGAGGGACGCCCCGGCAGGCCCTGGCCGTCCCACTCCATGTACGAGACCGACCCGGGCACTTCGGCCATGTCGTCGGCCTGCATGCGCGCCTTCGTCTCCGCGAGCGTCTGGATCGCGACGGGCACCGGGCCCGCGCCCGACCCCTCGCCGAACGGACCCGAGCCGCCGCCACCCACCGGGCAGTCGGTCGCGAGCTCCTCCAGCGCGTGCGCCTGCTCCCTGTGGGCGGTCGGGATCACGTACCGCTCGTCGTACTTCGCGAGCGCCAGCAGCCGGAACATCTCATACATCTCCGCCCCCGACATGCCGACCGCCTCGGCGATCTGCTCGTCGCCCTCGCGACCCAGGTTGATGTCGCGCATGTAGCTGCGCATCGCGGCCATCTTCTCCAGCACGAGCCGCACCGGCGCGACGTCGCCCGCCGTGAACAGGTTCGCCAGGTACTCGATCGGGATGCGCAGGGCGTCGATCGCGCCGAACAGGTTGCCGGCGTCCTCGGCGTCGTAGCCGGTGCCGCGGACGGCGTCCACGATCGGCGACAGCGGCGGAATGTACCAGACCATCGGCATGGTCCGGTACTCGGGGTGCAGCGGCAGCGCGAGCCCGTAGTCCTGGATGAGCCGGCGGACGGGGGACCGCTTGGCCGCCTCGATCCAGTCCAGCGGGATGCCCTGGCGCTCGGCCTCGCGGGCGACCTCGGGGTCGCGCGGGTCGAGGAAGCAGGCCCGCTGCGCCTCGTACAGGTCGGTGTCGTTCGTCGTGGACGCCGCCTCCAGCACCGCGTCCGCGTCGTACAGCATGAGCCCGATGTAGCGCAGCCGGCCGACGCACGTCTCGGAGCAGACGGTCGGGATGCCGACCTCCACGCGCGGGTAGCAGAACGTGCACTTCTCCGCCTTGCCGGTGGAGTGGTTGAAGTAGATCTTCTTGTACGGGCAGCCCGAGATGCACATGCGCCAGCCGCGGCAGCGGTTCTGGTCGACCAGGACGATGCCGTCCTCGGAGCGCTTGTAGATCGCGCCCGACGGGCACGACGCCATGCACGACGGGTTCAGGCAGTGCTCGCAGATGCGCGGCAGGTAGAACATGAAGCTCTGCTCGAACTCGAACTTCACCTTGTCGGCGATGCCCTTGAGCATCACGTCGTCCTTGCCGGTGACGTAGGTGCCGCCCAGGTCGTCGTCCCAGTTGGAGCCCCACTGCGGGTGCATGGGCTTGCCCGAGACCAGCGAGTACGGCCGCGCGACCGGGAAGTTCTTGCCGAGCGGCGCCGACAGCAGCGTCTCGTAGTCGTAGGTCCACGGCTCGTAGTAGTCCTCGAGCCCCGGCATCTTCGGGTTGCTGAAGATGTTGAGCAGCTTCATGAAACGGTTGCCGCCCTTGAGGGTGAGCTTGCCGCTGCGGTTCAGCGTCCAGCCGCCCTTCCACTTCTCCTGGTCCTCGTACCGCCGCGGGTAGCCGAGGCCCGGCCGGGTCTCGACGTTGTTGAACCAGACGTATTCCATCCCCGTGCGGTTCGTCCACGCCTGCTTGCAGGTCACCGTGCAGGTGTGGCAGCCGATGCACTTGTCGAGGTTCATCACCATCGACATCTGGGCCATGATGCGCATGATCGTGTGTCTCCTCAGCCGGTTCAGTACTGGACGTCTTGCGAGCGCTTGCGGATCATCGTCACCTCGTCGCGGTTGTTGCCCGTCGGGCCGAGGTAGTTGAACGCGAACGACAGTTGCGCGTACCCGCCGATGATGTGGCTCGGCTTGATCAGGATGCGCGTCATCGAGTTGTGGATACCGCCGCGGCGCCCGTTGGTGTCGGTGAGGGGCACGTCGATCAGCCGGTCCTGGCTGTGGTACATGTACACGGTCCCCTCGGGCATGCGGTGGCTGACGATCGCGCGGCAGTTCACCACGCCGTTGCGGTTGACGAGCTCCACCCAGTCGTTGTCGGCGATGCCGACCTTCGCGGCGTCCCGGTCGCTCATCCAGATCTGCTGCCCGCCGCGGGACAGGTTCTGCATGAACCAGTTGTCCTGGTACTGGGAGTGGATCGCCCACTTGAAGTGCGGCGTCAGGTACCGAACGGACACCCCGAGTTCGTTCGTGTCACCGATCGGTGCCTCCCCGAAGAGCTGGGTCATGTTCAACGGGCCGCGGTAGATCGGCAGCTTCTCGCCGATCGTGTCCATCCAGTCGTGATCGAGGTAGAACGTCTGGCGTCCGGTCAGCGTGTGCCACGGCTTGAGCCGCTCCACGTTGATCGTGAACGGGCTGTAGCGGCGCCCGCCCGTCTCCGACCCCGACCACTCCGGCGACGTGATGACCGGCGTCGGCTGCCCGACGATCTCGGCGAACGTGATGATCTTGCCCTCGTGCTCGGCCGCCAGGTCGTGCAGGTGCGTGCCGGTCCGCTTCTCCAGGGTCTTGAAGCCCTGCGTCGCGAGGTGGCCGTTCGTCGTGCCGGCCAGGGCCATGATCGCCTCGGCCGCGTTGATGCCGTGGTCGAGCTTCGGACGCCCGTCGGCGACGCCGCCGTGCCGGACGCCGTTCTTCTGCTTCAGGTAGTCGACCGCCGAGGTGACGTCGAACGTGACGCCCTTCGTCGTCTCGCCCAGCCTGTCGAGCACCGGCCCGACCGAGCCGTACTTCGCCCCGATCTGCGTGTAGTCGCGCTCCACCACGGCCAGCTTCGGCATCGTCACGCCCGGGATCGGCTCGACCTCACCCGTCTTCCAGTCCGCGACGACGCCGTGCGGCGTCGCCAGCGCGTCGGGCGTGTCGTGGGTGAGGGCGACCGCCACCACGTCCTTCCGGACGCCCAGGTGCGTCGTCGCCAGCTCCGACAGCTTGTCGGACATGATCTGGAACGTCTCCCAGTCGGTCTTCGCCTGCCACGGCGGGCTGATCGCCGGCGTGAACGGGTGGACGAACGGGTGCATGTCGGTGGTGTTGATGTCGTGCTTCTCGTACCAGGTCGCCGCCGGCAGCACGACGTCGCTCATGAGGGTCGAGCTCGTCATGCGGAAGTCGATCGTCATGACCATGTCGAGCTTGCCCTCGGGCGCCTGCTCGCGCCAGACCATCTCCTTCGGCCGCAGATCGCCGGACGCCTCCTTGGCCGTTACCGCGTGGTCGGTGCCCAGCAGGTGCTTGAGGAAGTACTCGTCGCCCTTCGCCGAGTTGCCGAACAGGTTCGCGCGCCACAGCATGAGCACGCGGGGCCAGTTCTCCTCGGCATCCGGATCCTCCACCGCGAACTTCAGCTCGCCCGACTTGAGCTGCTGCACGACGTAGGGCCCGATCTCCATGCCCGCGGCCTCCGCGTCGTCGGCGAGCGTGAGCGGGTTGCGGTCGAACGTCGGGTAGCTCGGCATCCAGCCGTTGCGGGCCGACTGCACGTACAGGTCGGCGGTCGTCTTGCCGTCGAACAGCCCGTTGCCGGCCTTGCCGGCCGACAGGGCTCCCGCGTCGAACGTGTCGTAGCGGTACTAATCGGAGTGGATGTACCAGTACCCGGTCTGGATCATCTGCCGGGGCGGGCGCGCCCAGTCGAGCGCGAACGCCAGGTTCGCCCAGCCTGTGATCGGACGCGCCTTCTCCTGCCCCACGTAGTGCGCCCAGCCGCCGCCGTTGCGGCCCTGGGTGCCGCAGATCGTGGTCAGCACGAGCATCGTCCGGTAGATCAGGTCGGAGTGGTACCAGTGGTTCGTGCCGCCGCCCATGATGATCATCGAGCGGCCCTGCGTCTCTTCGGCGTTCTTCGCGAACTCGCGCGCGATGCGCGCGGCCTGCTCGCCGGGGACGTTCGTGATCGTCTCCTGCCAGGCCGGCGTGTAGGGCACCATCGGGTCGTCGTAGCCGGCCGGCCATTCGCCGTCGAGCCCGGCGCGCTGGACGCCGTACTGGGCCAGCATCAGGTCGAACACCGTCGTGACGAGGCGGTCGCCCACGCGGCGCACCGGGACGCCGCGCCGCAGCACCTCGGGCCCACCGGAGGGGGTGTCGAAGCGCGGGAACTCGAGCACGACCGACTCGCCGCCCTCGCCGTACATCGACATCGCCGGGGCGATGTCGCCGAGGTCGAGGTTCCATTTGCCGAGGCCCTCGTCGCCGAAGCGGTGGCCCAGCGTGCCGTTGGGGATGGCCGGGGCGCCGGTCGCCTCGTCCCAGACCGCCGGCTTGAACATCGCGTTCTCCGAGCCCGCCTGGTCGTTGTCGTAGTCGCCGGCCACGAGGAACTTGCCGGGCCGGTACGCCCCGTCGGACGCCTCGTCGAGCGTCACGAGGAACGGCAGGTCGGTGTACTGCTTGCAGTACTCGTCGAAGAACGGCGTCGTCTTGTCGACGAAGAACTCTTTCAGGACGACGTGGCCCATCGCCATGCCGAGCGCGGCGTCCGTCCCCGGGGCGACGGGCACCCATTCGTCGGCGAACTTCACGTTCTCCGCGTAGTCGGGGCTCATCGCGACGACCTTGGTGCCGCGATAGCGCGCCTCTGTCATCCAGTGGGCGTCCGGCGTGCGTGTGAGCGGGACGTTGCTGCCCCACATGAGCAGGTAGCTCGCGTCCCACCAGTCGCCCGACTCGGGCACGTCGGTCTGGTCGCCGAAGACCTGCGGGCTGGCCACCGGCAGGTCGGCGTACCAGTCGTAGAAGCTCAGCATCGAGCCGCCGATGAGGCTCGTGAAGCGCGCGCCGGACGCATGCGACACCATCGACATGGCCGGGATGGGCGAGAAGCCGGCGATGCGGTCGGGCCCCCAGCGCTTGATCGTGTAGGTCTGGGCGGCGGCCACGATCTCGACCGCCTCCTCCCACGTTGCGCGCACGAGGCCGCCCTTGCCGCGGGCGCTCTTGTAGCGGCGGGACTTCTCCTCGTCTTGCATGATCGACGCCCACGCGAGCACCGGATCGCCGTACTCGCGCTTGGCCTCGCGATACAGGTCCAGCAGGACGCCGCGCACGTACGGGTACCGGACGCGCGTCGGCGAGTACGTGTACCAACTGAAGGCGGCGCCGCGGGGGCAGCCGCGCGGCTCGTAGTCGGGGCGGTCGGGCCCGGGCGACGGGTAGTCGGTCTGCTGGGCCTCCCACGTGATGATGCCGTCCTTGACGTACACCTTCCAGCTACACGACCCCGTGCAGTTCACGCCGTGCGTCGAGCGAACCACCTTGTCGTAGGCCCAGCGGTCGCGGTAGAACCAGTCGCCGCGCCCGCCCTCCTCGTACAGCGAGCGCTTGTCGGGGGAGATCTCGCCCCGCGTGAAGAAGCGACGGGTGCCGACTAGGGCATCGCTCAACGGCCCGTCGAGCCCGGCCGGACGCTGCTGGGTGTCGGTCATGTGGTTCCTCCTAGGGGCACGAAATCGGAGTTCTTGGAGAGCAGGGCGACGCACAGGTGTGGTTCGACGAAGGGGGTCAACGCGACGCTGCAGTCGGTCTCGCCGAGCAGGTCGAGCGATCCGCGGATCAGGCCGCAGTGGACGCCGCAGGCGACCGACTGGTTCTGGAGGGCCAGCTCGCGGACCGGGCAGGCGTGCAGGTCGAGGCGGCACGACTGGCCCTGCTCGGCCGTCGCGATCGTCGGCGCGTAGCCCCACCGCTGGAGCACGTCGACCAGCAGACCGATCTTGGCGAGCCAGGTGCCCGGGGACGTGGCCGGCGTGGTCTGGGTCCCGTCCGTCACCACCAGTTCGGGGTGCTCGTCGATCCACCGGATCGCCGCCTCCTCGGGGCTGAGCACCGGCTCGCCCTCACCGGCCGCGAGCAGCGCCTCGCCGAGCAGTTCGGCGAGCTGACGGTAGGCGTCCGGCCCCACGTTGGCCGGGGCGTCCAGATTGATGGAGTAGAAGCGCTTCGGGCGGCCGACGCTGCCGCGCTCGTCGCGCGCGGTGATGAGGCCGCCCTCGACGAGCTGGTCGACGTGGAAGCGGATCGTGGTCACGTGAAGCGAGAGTCGCTTGGCGAGCTGGGCCGCGGTGAGGCCGGCGCGGCGGTCGGGCTCGTCGCCCAGGGAGACGAACGGCAGGGAACGCAGCGTCGCGACGATGTCGCGACGCACCGGGGAAGCCAACAGATCGTCGTCGGTCACGGGGCTCCCTCCCAACCTCGCCATCGCGCCGGGGCGCTGTGCACAGCCTAGAGTTTGGAGCGCCTTTCGGTGAAGAGACCGCACATATTAACGGGCGCGTTCCGCTTTATCGCACCCCAGGGGCCGGCTCGTCCGGACGCCAGACCCGCGCCTCGGTCACGATCGCGGTGATCAGGTCGTGCGGGGT
>CALMAD010000425.1 GCA_937859105.1 uncultured Propionibacteriaceae bacterium | reverse complement strand
GGGCGATCGCGACCGGGCGGGCGCCGGGCGCCGCGGGGTCGAAGGCGAACGACGCGAACGCGAGCGGCCCGACCCCCCACTCGCCGACGAGCTCGGTCTCGTGCTCGATGGACTCACTGAACTCGCTCCACCACGCCTGAGCCCCCGCGGGATCGCCGACGGAGACCTGGTCGGCCACCCCGAGGCCCACGACGCCGTCACCCTGGCGCAGCCAGGCGACGTCGGCGGCGTCCGAGAGGTAGCGATCCAACGCGCCGGGGTCGTCGATCACGACGGTGCGGGCGTGCCAGGCGCGCCCTGGGAACAGCTTGGTCACGGGTCGAGAGCCTAGTCCTGCGCCGTCCTTCCGCAGGAATCGCGCCGGGCTTGGAAAGAGAGGAAACTCGCGCGCTTTTTCCCTAGACTGACCCCGCATCCACCCGTGGTGGGCGGATCCGCAACCGGAAGGAGCGCGATGACCGACGCCCAGGCTGGACGGCCGGGACCGGTCACCGAGTCCGACGTCATCGTGGTAGGGGCGGGTCCGGGCGGCTCGACGGCCGCTCGCTACTTGGCCAACCGGGGTTTGGCGGTCTCGCTCCTCGAAAAGGCGTCCTTCCCCCGAGACAAGATCTGTGGCGACGGCCTCACGCCGCGCGTCACGAAGCAGCTGATCCGACTGGGCATCGACACGTCGGAGGCCGCCGGGTGGCATCACAATCACGGTCTGCGCGTCCACGGCGGCCCCACGGGGGAACTCATCCTCCCGTGGCCCGAGCTGGCCGAGTTCCCGTCCTACGGGCTCGCCCGCGCGCGCACCGAGTTCGACGAGTTGTTGGCCCGACACGCCGAGGCGGGCGGCGTCCGGCTGTACGAGCAGGCCAACGTGACCGATCCGATCATCGACCGCCACAGCGACCGCATCGTCGGCGTCCGGTGCAAGGACGGGCGCGAGTTCCGCGCCCCCTTCGTCGTCGCCGCCGACGGCAACAGCTCCCGGCTCGGGCTGGCGATGGGCCTGACCAAGCGCGACGACCGTCCGATGGGCGTCGCCGTGCGCACTTACGTCGAGAGCCCCCGCGACCGCGAGCCCTACCTCGACTCGTGGCTGGAACTGTGGGATGGCAAGCCCAAAGAATCGAACCTCATGCCCGGCTACGGGTGGGCGTTCCCGCTCGGCAACGGGCTGGTGAACGTCGGGCTCGGCACCGTCGCCACGAGCGCGACGGCCCTCGGCAAGGTCGACTACCGCGACATGCTGCGCCGGTGGCTGGGCGCGACGCCGCCCGAGTGGGGGTTCCGCACCCCCGTCGGGCCTGTGCGCGGGGCGGCGCTGCCGATGTGCTTCAACAGGCAGCCCCTCTACACGCGCGGCCTGCTGCTGGTGGGGGATTCGGGGGGCATGATCTCCCCGTTCAACGGCGAGGGAATCGCCTACGCGATGGAGTCGGCCGAACTGGCCGCGGACGCCGTGGCCGAGGCCCACTTCCGCGGGCCGGGGAGCCCGTCGGCCGAGAAGGCGCTTCAGCATTACCCCGTCGCGCTGAAGGACACGCTGGGGGGATACTTCCGTCTGGGAACGATCTTCGTGAAGCTGATCAACAACCCCCGCGTGATGCACGTCTGTACGGAGTACGGGCTCCCGAGGCCCACGCTCATGAAGTTCACGATGAAACTGCTCGCTCACCTCTACGACACCCAGAATGGTGATTGGATGGACCGGGTGATTACGGCTGCGACGAAGGTGGTTCCTGCAGCATGATGTGTGCTCACCAGAAGGGATGGACGCGATGAGCCCCTACGTTCCGATCCTCGGAGTGCTCGCCTTCTCAGCGGTCCTGCTGGGGGTGATGGTGGTCGCCTCGCTCTTCATCGGGCCGAAGCGCCACAACAACACGAAGTACCTGCCGTACGAGTGCGGCATCGACCCGACGCCGCGGCCGGTGGGCGGCGGGCGCGTGCCGGTGAAGTACTACATCACCGCGATGATGTTCATCATCTTCGACATCGAGATCGCGTTCCTGTACCCGTGGGCGGTCGCGTTCGACCGGCTGCCGCTGTTCACGGTGCTCGCGATGGTGTTCTTCCTGCTCCTGCTGTGCATCGCGTACTTCTACGAGTACCGCCGCGGCGGCATGACCTGGGACTGAGAGGGGTAGACAGATGGGTCTCGAAGACAAGGTGCCCGAGGGCGTCCTGCTGACGACGGTCGAGGCCGTCGCGGGCTGGATGCGGCGCACGTCGTTCTGGCCGGCCACCTTCGGCATCGCGTGCTGCGCGATCGAGATGATGGCCTTCGGCACGCCGCGCTTCGACGCCGGCCGCTGGGGGCAGGAGGTCTTCCGCGCGTCGCCGCGTCAGGCCGACCTCATGATCATCTCGGGCCGCGTGAGCCAGAAGTTCGCGCCGGTGATGCGGCAGGTCTACGACCAGATGCCGAACCCCAAGTGGGTCATGGCGATGGGCGTGTGCGCCAGCTCCGGCGGCATGTTCAACAACTACGCGATCGTGCAGGGCGGCGACCACATCGTGCCGGTCGACATCTACGTCCCGGGGTGCCCGCCGCGGCCCGACATGCTGATCGACGGCATGTTCAAGCTGCGTGAGATGGTCCTGAAGGATCCGATGGGCAAGCACCGCGACAAGCTGCGCGAGCAGGCCGAGGCCGACGCGCTCGTCGCGCCGTCGACCCTCGAGATGAAGGGGCTCATGCGATGAGCGAAGCCAAGCCGGGCATCGGGGGCGACCCCCAGGCCGCGAAGGACGAGGCGCAGGCCGCCCCGGGCCGTCCGGGCGCCAAGCCCGATTTCGCGGGCGACGAGAAGCCCAAGCCGGTCGACACCGCCCCGCCCGAGAAGTCGGAGGAGACGGGCTCGGCGCCCGCGGCGGGCGTCGAGCGGGAGGACGCGCAGGCCGACGACTCCACCGCGGCCCAGTTGGCCCGCCAGGAGGGGCCGCAGGTCATCACGACGCGTCGGGGCATGTGGTCCGACGGGTCGCCCGACACGTCGGGCTACGGCGAGATCGTGCGGACGGTCGAGTTCCCCGTCGGCGAGCCGCTGCCGTCGGGCTCGTGGCAGGAGGCGGTGCGCGACCGGCTGGAGAAGCTGGTGCCGAACCCGTTCGACCGCGTCGTCCTCGACCGGGGCGAGCTGACGTTCTTCGTGCCGCGGGAGAAGCTGCTCGAGGCGATGCAGGCCCTCCGCGACGACGCCCACCTGCGCTTCGAGCTGTGCGCGAGCGTCTCGGGCGTCCACTACCCGCACGAGGCCGGCTCCGAGCTGCACGTCGTGTACCACCTGCAGTCGATGACGCACAACCGGCGGCTCCGCGTCGAGACGTCGGCGCCCGACGGCGACGCGCACGTCCCGTCGGTCGTCGGGGTCTACCCGGCCGCCGACTGGCACGAGCGGGAGACGTGGGACATGTTCGGCGTCATCTTCGACGGTCACCCGAACCTCACCCGCATCCTGATGCCCGACGACTGGTACGGGCACCCCCAGCGGAAGGATTACCCGCTGGGCGGCATTCCCGTCGAGTACAAGGGCGCGGTCGTCCCGCCCCCCGACCAGCGGAGGAACTACCGATGAGCGCCACGGAGCACGACTTCTACGCAGCACCCGGCGAGGAGCAGGTCGCCGACCGTGTCTACACCGCCATGGGCGGCGACTGGGACGAGATCGCGCGCGAGCAGGCCGACCGTGAGGACGAGACGCTCGTCATCAACATGGGACCGCAGCACCCGTCGACGCACGGCGTCATGCGTCTGATCCTCGAATGTGACGGCGAGACGGTGAAGTCGATCCGCCCGGGCATCGGCTTCCTGCACACCGGCATCGAGAAGAACATGGAGTACCGGACGTGGGTGCAGGGCACCACGTTCGTGACCCGCATGGACTACGTGGCGCCCCTGTTCAACGAGGCCGCCTACTGCATGAGCGTCGAGCGCCTCCTCGGCATCGAGGATCAGATTCCCGAGCGGGCCCAGACCATCCGCGTCCTGATGATGGAGCTGTGTCGCATCGCGTCGCACCTGGTCGCGATCGGGACCGGCGGCATGGAGATCGGCGCCCTGACGGTCATGACGATCGGCTTCCGCGAGCGCGAGGTCATCCTCGACTTCTTCGAGGCCGTGACCGGGCTGCGCATGAACCACGCCTACATCCGGCCCGGCGGCGTCGCGAACGATCTGCCCGAGACCGGCCTGACGCAGTTGCGCTCGGTCATCGACTGGCTCGAGAAGCACCTCCCGGAGTACGCGGCGTTCTGCAACGAGAACCCCATCTTCAAGGTCCGCATGATGGGCGTCGGCTACCAGAGCCTGGCCGCCTGCCTGGCGATGGGCGTCACGGGGCCGGTGCTCCGCTCGACCGGTTTCAACTGGGACCTCCGCAAGCAGCAGCCTTACTGCGGGTACGAGACCTACGACTTCGAGTCGATCGCGTGGAAGCCGGAAGACGGTTGGGCCTCCAGCGACGGCTACGCGCGGTTCCGCGTCCGGCTCGAGGAGATGTGGCAGTCGCTGCACATCGTCAAGCAGTGCGCCGACCGGCTGGAGGCGTCCGTGGGGCAGCCGACGCGGGTCGACGACCCGAAGATCGCCTGGCCCGCCGACCTGGCCATCGGGCCCGACGGCCAGGGCAACAGCCACGAGCACATCAAGCACATCATGGGCGAGTCCATGGAGGCGCTGATCCACCACTTCAAGACCGTCACCGAGGGCTTCCGGGTGCCGGCCGGTCAGGCCTACGTACCGATCGAGTCGCCCAAGGGCGAACTCGGTTGCCACGTCGTCTCCGACGGGGGGACGCGGCCCTACCGCGCGCACATGCGCGACCCAGGCTTCAACAACCTCCAGTCCGTTCCGATCCAGTGCGAGGGCGGGATGATCTCCGATGTGGTGGTCGCCGTCGGCTCGCTCGACCCCGTCATGGGAGGTGTTGACCGGTGAGCCATCCCGACAACAGCGCTCACGGCCCGATGGGCCACGAGTTCGAGTCGTTCTTCCCCGAATCGGGGGGCGTCGATTACAGCGACACCGAGACGAGCATCGACGAGACGACGTACGACGAGATGCGCCAGCTGGCGGCGCGCTACCCGAACGGCCGCTCGGCGCTGCTCCCGATGCTGCACCTGCTGCAGAGCGTGGACGGCCGCATCTCGCCGAAGGGCATCGAGGCGTGCGCCGAGGTGCTCGGCATCACGACCGCCCAGGTGGCGGGCGTCGCGACGTTCTACACCATGTACAAGAGGCGTCCGGCCGGCCGGCACCACGTCGGCGTCTGCACCACGGCGCTGTGCGCCGTGATGGGCGGCGACTACCTGCTGCAGCAGGTGGAGGAGAAGCTCGGCATCCACGAAGGCGAGACGACGCCCGACGGCGAGTTCTCCCTGGAGCGGCTCGAGTGCAACGCCGCCTGCGACTTCGCCCCGGTGATGATGGTCAACTGGGAGTTCATGGACAACATGACCCCCGAGAAGGCCGACCAACTGCTGGACGATCTGGCGTCCGGCCAGGAGGTGCACGCCACCCGCGGCGCGACCATCACGTCGTGGCGCGAGGCCGAGCGCGTGCTCGCCGGGTTCCCCGACGGCCGCGCCGACGAGGGTCCGACCGCAGGGGAGGCGTCCCTGCTGGGCCTGGAGATCGCGCGTTCCCGGGGCTGGAAGGCCCCTGACATCCCGCCGCCGGTGACGGCGGACGAGCCTCAGGATGGTGCGAAGTGACCGACGTGTTGACCCCCGTCCTCAGCGCGAACTGGGGCGACGAGCGGGCCTGGAAGATCGCCAACTACGAGCGGCGCGGCGGCTACCGCGCGCTGCGTAAGGCGCTGGCCCAGCCGGCGGCCGACGTGCTGGGCACGGTGAAGGATTCCGGCCTCCGCGGACGCGGCGGCGCGGGCTTCCCGACGGGCATGAAGTGGAGCTTCGTCCCGAAGGACAACCCGAACCCGAAGTACCTCGTGGTCAACGCCGACGAGTCGGAGCCGGGCACGTGCAAGGACATGCCGCTGCTGATGGCGTCCCCGCACACGCTGGTCGAGGGCGTCATCATCTCCAGCTACGCGATCGGCTGCCGCTACGCGTTCATCTACGTGCGCGGCGAGGTGCTGCACGTGATCCGACGGCTGCAGCAGGCGGTGCGCGAGGCGTACTCGGCGGGCTACATCGGCAAGAACATCCTGGGCTCGGGCTACGACCTGGAGGTCGTCGTCCACGCGGGCGCCGGGGCGTACATCTGTGGCGAGGAGACGGCGCTGCTCGATTCGCTCGAAGGACGCCGCGGCCAGCCGCGCCTGCGTCCTCCGTTCCCGGCCGTCGCGGGCCTCTACGCGTGCCCCACGGTGATCAACAACGTCGAGTCGATCTCGTCGGTGCCGGCGATCATCGACCACGGTGCGGCCTGGTTCCAGAGCATGGGCACCGAGAAGAGCAAGGGCTTCACGATCTACTCGCTGTCGGGCCACGTCGTCCGGCCGGGCCAGTTCGAGGCGCCGCTCGGCGTCACGCTCCGCGAGCTGCTGGAACTGGCCGGCGGCGTCCGCAACGGTCATCGGTTGAAGTTCTGGACGCCGGGGGGAAGCTCGACGCCGATCCTGACGGGCGACGACCTCGACCTTCCTCTCGACTACGAGGGCATGGCGGGCGCGGGCACGATGCTGGGCACCAAGGCCCTGCAGATCTTCGACGAGACCGTCTCGGTCGTCCGGACCACGCTGCGGTGGGTCGAGTTCTACAAGCACGAGAGTTGCGGCAAGTGCACGCCGTGCCGCGAGGGCTCGTGGTGGCTCGTGCAGCTGCTGAAAAAGTTCGAGGCGGGCGAGGCCGTCGAGGGCGACGTCGACAAGCTGCTCGACATCTGCACCAGCATCGGCGGCCGCTCGTTCTGCGCGCTCGCCGACGGCGCGGTCGCCTGCGTCACCTCGGCGGTCAAACACTTCCGTGAGGAGTTCGAGCAGGGGTACGGCACGCCCGCCTGGGAGCTGTTCCCCTACGAGAAGAGCGCCCTGTTCACCCCGCGGACCCCGCCCGCCGAGTACCCCGAACGGGACTCGAACCCGGGCGACGGCGCCGCTGAGCCCGTGCACGAAGGAGGCCTGGCATGAGCGTCGACACGAAGGCGGAGGCCGGCGTCAAGAAGCCCGACCTGATCAGCGTCTTCATCGACGGGATCGAGGTGCAGGTGCCCAAGGGCACGCTGGCCATCCGCGCCGCGGAGATGATCGGCGTCGCGATCCCGCGCTTCTGCGACCACCCGCTGCTCGACCCGGTCGGCGCCTGCCGCCAGTGCCTGGTCGAGGTTCCCGACGCCGGCAACGGCCGAGGCATGCCGAAGCCGCAGGCGTCCTGCACGCTGGAATGCGCGCCGAACATGCAAATCAAGACCCAGCTCTCATCCGATGTCGCCAAGCGTGCGCAGGAGGGGATGCTGGAGCTGCTGCTCATCAACCACCCTCTCGACTGCCCGATCTGCGACAAGGGCGGCGAGTGCCCCCTGCAGAACCAGGCGATGTCCAACGGCCGCAGCGATTCTCGTTTCGAGGACGTCA
>CALMAD010000424.1 GCA_937859105.1 uncultured Propionibacteriaceae bacterium | reverse complement strand
CGTCGAAGGCCGCGCTCCCCAGGCGCGGCCTTCGATGCCGTTCGAGTTCGGTGCATCCCCCCTACGACGACCGCGTGACCACCTGGTCGCACAGGGCGTCCAGGGCGTCGCGGGCGGGCCCCTCGGGCAGGGGCGCCAGGTAGCCGCGGGCCACCTCGGCCCGGCGCGCCACCTCGGCGCGGGCGGCGTCCAGCAGCGGGTGGGCGCGCAGGAGGTCGAGGGCCTCGGAGACCTCGCCCTCGTCATCCAGCGGGCGCGACACGAGGTCGCGCAGGCGGGCGTCCGACGGGTCGGTGGACGCCATCACCATCAACGTCGGCAGCGTCGGGACGCCTTCGCGCAGGTCGGTGCCCGGCGTCTTGCCGGACGACGTCGACGCGATGTCGATGATGTCGTCGGAGAGTTGGAAGACCACGCCGATCTCTTCGCCGTAGCGGCCCAGCGCGTCCAGCGCCTCCCGCGACGCCCCGCACACCATGCCGCCGAACACCGCGGACGCCGCGATCAGCGAACCCGTCTTGTCGGCGACCACGTCGAGGTAGTGCTGCAGCCGGTCGGCGCCCTCGGCCGGGCCCCGGGTCTCGGCGATCTGACCCTGCACGAGCCGGGCGAACGTGTCGGCCTGCAGCTTCACATAGTCGGTACCGAGCGTCGCGACGGTCGAGGACGCCCGCGAGAACAGGTAGTCGCCGACCAGGATCGCCACCGAGTTGTCCCACCGCCGGTTGGCGCTGGGGACGCCGCGGCGCACCTCCGCATCGTCCATGACGTCGTCGTGGTACAGGCTCGCCACGTGGGTGAGCTCCATCACGATCGCCGCGCGGTCGATGCGGTCGGCGTCCGCCCCCGCCAGCAGTTGCGACGCCAGCACCACGAGCAGGGGGCGGAACCGCTTGCCCCCCGCCCGGACGATGTGGCTGGCTGCCTCGCTCACGAACGGGGTGTCGGCCTGCGCTGATTCGAGCAGCAGCTTCTCGATCGCGTCGAGCCGCGACGTCACCAACGACTGGAACTCGGTATCGATTCTCGCCGTCTCACTCGCAGCCACAACGCTCCTTCTGTACTGGGGAAAGCAACGTTACCTGAGGAAGGTCCCCAGCAACGAAGCCGGCCCGAGCAGCAGGTCGGGCGCGATGCCCAGAACGAGGGTCGCGACGGCCCCGACGACGATCGGGATCCACGTCCACAGGGACGCCTCCCCCACGTACGTGTTGGGGGCGGGCGGCCGCGCGAACATGATGACGATGACCTTCAGGTAGATGTACGCCGCCACGAGGCTGGTCAGCACCGCGATCACGACGAGCCACCAGTAGCCGCCGCGCCAGGCCGCCGCGAAGACCGCCCACTTGCCCATGAGCCCGGCCGTCGGCGGGATGCCGGCGAAGCTGAGCAGGAACAGAGACATGAGGCCCGCCACCCACGGACGCTTGGCCGCGAGCCCGGCCCAGCCGTCGAGGTCGTTCTCCTCGCTCGCCGGGTTGCGGACGAGCGTCACGATCGCGAAGGCGCCGACCGTCGCGAAGCCGTAGGCCGCGAGGTAGAACAGGATCGCCGACACCGAGGTGGGCTGGCCCGCCCCCACGTCCTGGCTGGCCCCGGTCACGGCGGTGAAGATGAACCCCGCGTGAGCGATGGAGCTGTACGCCAGCAGTCGCTTCACGTCGCGCTGCGTCAGGGCGGCGACGGTGCCCGCGATCATCGTGATGATCGCCAGCACGGCGAACACCGGCTGCCACGTCCAGCGCTCGGCGCCCAGCGCCACGTAGAACACGCGCAGCGTCGCGCCGACCGCCGCCATCTTCGTGCAGATGGCCATGAAGCCGGTGAGCGGCGTCGGGGCGCCCATGTAGACGTCCGGGATCCAGTTCGCGAACGGGACGATGCCGATCTTGAACAGCAGGCCGACCGCGACGAGCGCGAGGCCCGCATAAAGCAGCCCGCGTCCGTAGGCGGGGGCCGTCACGGCGGCGGCGATCGTGCCCAGGTCGAACGAGCCCGAGAAGCCGTACAGCATCGCGATGCCGAACAGGAAGAAGCCCGAGCTGAACGCGCCCAGCAGGAAGTACTTCAGCGCGGCCTCCTGCGACAGCAGGCGACGCTTCCGCGCCATGCCGCACATGAGGTACAGCGGCAGCGAGAAGACCTCGAGCCCCACGAACAGGGTCAGCAGGTCGTTCGCCGAGACGAACACGAGCATGCCGGTCAGCGAGAACAGGGCGAGCGGGAAGACCTCGGTCTGCTCCAGGCGGAACCGGTCGGCCTCGGCCTCCTCCCGGCTGCCGGGCACGGTGGCCGCCGACGAGGCGAACACCGGGACGCCGGCCAGCCGCTCCTCCTTGAAGACCATGACGGCCAGCAGGCCGAACACGAGCAGCAGGACCCACATGACGGCGGTCGGCCCGTCCAGCATGATCGAGCCCATCGCGACCGCCCCCACAGGCCCCAGCCGCAGGTTCGCGACCGTGTAGGCCAGCGCGGCGAGGACGCCGCCGACGACGAGGCCGATCTGCACCTCACCCCGCCAGCGCCGGGACCGACCGAGCATGAGGGCGTCCACCAGGACGCCCGCGCACGCGGCCCCGAACAGGATCAGGATCGGCGCCAACTGCCGGAACTCGATCGTCGGCGCCGTGATCTCGAGCGGCAGCATCATCGTCATCACTGTTCTCCCTCCACGACCGGAGCGGGATCAACGAGCTGCACCCGCTGCATGGCCGCTTGGGCCGTCGGCTCAACCAGCTTCACGGCAGGCTGAGGATAGAAACCGAGCAAGAGGATCGCGCCGATCACCGGCACCATCACCAGACGTTCGACCTCGTTCAGGTCGCGGCCGGTGAAGTGCTGCGCGGCGTCGTCCGTCACGGGGCCGGTCATCGGCTTGCGGTAGAGCCGCAAGGCGTAGACGGCGGCGAGCACCATGCCGACCGTCGCGACGGCGGTCGCCCACGGCGCCCGGCCGAACGTGCCGGTGACAACCATGATCTCCGAGACGAACGTCGACATGCCGGGCAGCGACAGCGCCGAGAGGGCCGCGAGCAGCAGGACGCCGGACGCGACCGGCGCGAGCTTCTGGACGCCGCCGAAGGCATTGATGTCCGCGCTGCCCCGCCGCGAGATCAGGTACCCGACGGCCAGGAAGAGCGCCGCGGTGCTGAACCCGTGGTTGAGCATGTAGAAGATCGACCCCGACATGCTCTGCGTGGTGAACGAGTAGATGCCGAGCACCATGAAGCCGAAGTGGCTGATCGAGGTGTAGGCCACCAGGCGCATGAGGTTGCGCGAGCCGATCGCGCCGAGGGCGCCGTAGATGATCGAGATCAGCGCGAGGATCACCATGACCGGGGCGGCCCAGCGGCTCGCCTCGGGGAAGATCACGAGGCAGAACTTGATCATGCCGAACGTGCCGATCTTGTCCAGCACGCCGACCAGCATCGTGGCCGAGCCGGGCGTGGACTGCTCGGCGGCGTCCGGCAGCCACGTGTGCAGCGGGACCATCGGCGCCTTGATGATGAACGCGATCAGGAAGCCCAGCATCAGCCAGTGGCCGGCTTCCCCGCCGATGTTGAGGGCGGCGAGGTCCGACAGCAGGTACGACGGACGCCCCGCGCTCGCCGAGACCACGTACAGGCCGATCACCGACGCCAGCATCACGAGGCCGCCGGCGAGGCTGAACAGCAGGAACTTCAGCGCCGCGTAGCCGCGACGCGGGCCGCCGTACCCGACGATGAGGAAGTACATCGGGATCAGCGTCGCCTCGAAGAAGAGGTAGAACAGCAGCACGTCATCGGCCGTGAACACGAACAGCGACAGGCCCTCGAGGATCAGGACGAGCGCGAAGAAGGCCTGCGACGTCCACTGGCCGACGATGCCGGACGACTTCCATTCGACCAGCAGCACGACCGGGGTCAGGATCACGGTGAGCAGCACCATCGCGAGGCCCATGCCGTCCAGGCCGAGGGCCCACGAGGCGCCGAAGGAGCGCACCCACGGCACCTGCACGGCGAGGTCGACCCCCGCGGAGTACATGCCGGCGATGCCGGCGCCCAGGCCGAGCGTGAGCAGGGCGAAGCCCATGCCCAGCCACTTGGACGCCTCCCTCATCGGCAGCAGGAGCAGAAGGCCTCCGACGAGGGGCACGAGCCCGAGGACGGTGAGCCAGGGGAATGTCATGGCGAAAAGCTCCTAACTCAGGCCAGGTGGGTGAGGATCAGGACGACGCCGACCAGGACGACGCCGGCGACCATGGTGAGCGCGTACGTGCGAGCGAAGCCGGTCTGAAGCTTCCGCACCTGCGCCGAGAGACCGCCGAACGCGTACGCCGACGAGTCGACCGCCTTGTCCAAGCCGTTGTGGTCGAACGTCGCGACGCCCCGGGCGACCGCCCCGGTCGGCTGGACGACGAAGATGTCGTTGATGGCGTCCGCGAAGAGGTCGTTGCGTCCCGTGATCGTGATCGGGTTCGAACTGGCCGGGGCGGTCGTCGGGACGCTGCGGCGTCCGAAGAGCGCCCAGCCCAGGGCCACGCCCGCGAGCACGACGACGATCGTGAGCAGCCCGATGGGCGTCGGGATCAACGAGACCTCGTGCGGGTGATTGCCCGCCGCGGGCTCGAGCCAACCCTGGATCCAGCCGTTCATCACCGCGCCGGCGATGATCGACAGGAGTGCGAGGACGATCAGCGGCACCGTCATGACCTTCGGCGACTCGTGCGGATGGACGCCGGGCTCCCAGCGCTCCTGCCCGAAGAAGGTCATGAACATGAGGCGCGTCATGTAGAACGCCGTCACGCCCGCGCCGAGCAACGCGCAGACGCCCGCGATGAGGTTGGCGTGGAAGGCCGCCTCGATGATGTGGTCCTTGCTGAAGTAGCCGGCGAGCGGCGGGATGCCGATGATCGCCAGGTAGCCCATCAGGAACGTGTAGAAGGTATACGGCATCGCCTTGCGCAGCGCTCCGTAGTGGCGCATGTTCACGTCGTCGTTCATGCCGTGCATGACCGAGCCGGCGCCGAGGAACATGTTCGCCTTGAACGCGCCGTGGGTCAGCAGGTGGAAGATCGCGAACGCGTACCCGGCCGGGCCGATGCCCGCGGCCAGCATCATGTAGCCGATCTGGCTCATGGTGGAGCCGGCCAGCACCTTCTTGATGTCGTCCTTGCTGCACCCGATCCACGCGCCGAACAGCAGCGTGACCGTTCCGACGATCACCACGGCCATCTGCGCGACCGGGCTGGCCTCGAAGATCGCGTGGCTCCGGACGACCAGGTAGACGCCCGCCGTGACCATCGTCGCCGCGTGGATGAGGGCCGACACGGGCGTCGGGCCCTCCATGGCGTCCAACAGCCATGCCTGCAGGGGCACCTGCGCGGACTTACCGCACGCCCCCACCAGCAAGAAGATGCCGATCAGGGTGGCCCACATGGGCTCCAGCGCGGCTGCCCCGGCGGCCACGTCGACGAACCGGACCGAGCCGAACATCGCCAGCATCGACGAGATCGCCAGCACCATGCCGACGTCGCCGATCCGGTTCATCACGAAGGCCTTCACGCCGGCGGCGGCCGCGGACGGACGCTCCTGCCAGAAGCTGATGAGCAGGTAGGACGCCAGGCCCACGCCCTCCCAGCCGACGAAGAGGATCAGGTAGCTGTCCGCGAGGACGAGCGTCAGCATCGCGGCGACGAACAGGTTCAGGTAGGCGAAGAACCGGCGCCGGCGCGGGTCGTGCGCCATGTAGCCGATCGAGTAGATGTGGATCAGGCCGCCCACGCCGGTGATCAGCAGGACGAACACGATCGACAGCGGGTCGACCAGGAGGCCGACCGGGAAGCTCCACGCACCCACCGAGAACCAGTCGTACAGGTGCGACTCGACCACGCGCTCGGTGACAGGACGCCCCCACATCTCCGCGAAGAGGCACGCGCCGACCGCGAATGAGAACCAGATGGCCGCGACGGCCAGGTAGTGGCCCCAGGCGTCCAGCATGCGCCCGCCGATCAGCAGGATCGCGGCGACGAGGAGCGGGGCCGCGATCATCCACCAGGCGTTGGCGAACATCCCGGTGCCAGCCACCGGATGGATCGTCTCGAGAAGAAACACGCCCGCCCCCTCAGAGCTTCAGCAGGTTGGCGTCGTCGACCGAGGTCGTCCGGCGCGTCTTGTAGACCATGACGATGATCGCGAGGCCGACCACGACCTCGGCCGCCGCCACGACCATGACGAAGAAGGCGGCCACCTGGCCGTCCAGGTTGCCGTGCATCTGGGCGAACGCCGCGAACGCGAGGTTCGCCGAGTTCAGCATCAACTCGACGCACATGAACGCGATCAGGGCGTTGCGCCGGGTCAGCACGCCGACCGAGCCGATCGAGAAGAGGATCGCGGCGAGGATCAGGAAGTTCTCGGGGTTCACCGCGCGCTCCCCTCGCCCGTACGACGGCTCCGCGCCGTCCGAAGGCTGCTCATTCGTCGTCCTCCTTGTCGATGTCGCGCTGCGCCTCGATGGCCCGGAAGTTCTCCTCCGCGCCGGCGAGGTCGGCGGCGTCCAACGCCGCGCCGCGGATGACCAGCGTCCGGCTGACCGACCTCTCGGCCACCGAGCCGTCCGGCAGGAGCGCCGGGGCGCCGATCGAGTTGTTGGTCGCGAAGACGCCCGAGCTCGGCAGCGTTCCCGGGTGCTCGCCGCGCTCGGCGTAGGCGCGCATGCGCTCGTCCGAGAGGACGCGCTGGCCGGCCTTCGGGGTGACCCGCGTGTGGTGGGCCAGCACCATCGCGCCGACGGCCGCGGTGATCAGCAGGGCGGCGGTGAGCTCGAAGACGAACATGTACCGGACGAACAGGACGCCCGCGAGCGACGGCACGTTGCCGCCCTCGGCGGCGTTCGCCGCGTCCATGCCCACCGGAGGCTGCGTGACGGCCCCGCCGATCGCGTAGATGAGCAGGGCGGCCAGCGCCACGGCGATGATGATGCCCAGGATGCGCTGGCCGTGGATGGTCTCGACCGCCGAGTCGGGCTTGTCGACGCCGACCAGCATCAGCACGAACAGGAACAGCATCATGATCGCGCCGGTGTAGACGATGATCTGCACGACGAACAGGAACGGACCGTCGAGCGCCGCGTACAGCACGGCCAGGTTGATCATCACGACGACCATCGACAACACGGAGTGCACGGCCTTGCGGAAGAGGACGAGGCCGAGCGCGCCCAGCACCATGAGCGGCGCGCAGATCCAGAAGGTCACCTCCGTCCCGGTCACGAGCGGGATGAGTGCGGGGTTCATTTCTTCGCTCCCTCGTCGACGGTGCCCGTGCGGGTGTCGGCCGTGCCCGTCGTGGGCAGCCCCAGGAAGTACTCGCGCTCGTCGTTGCCGAGTCGGCGCGCGTGCGGGGGCTCCTCCATGCCGGGCAGCAGGGGCGCCAGCAGCCGGTCCTTCGTGTAGATCATCTTCTCGCGGGTCACGTCGGCCAGCTTGAAGTCGTTGGTCATCGTCAGGGCGCGCGTCGGGCACGCCTCGATGCACAGGCCGCACAGGATGCAGCGCAGGTAGTTGATCTGGTAGACGCGGCCGTAGCGCTCGCCCGGGGAGTAGCGATCCTCCTCGGTGTTGTCGGCGCCCTCGACGTAGATCGCGTCCGCGGGGCACGCCCACGCGCACAACTCGCAGCCGACGCACTTCTCCAAGCCGTCCGGCCAGCGGTTCAGCTGGTGGCGGCCGTGGAAGCGGGGCGCCGTGACCTTCTCCTTGCCCTTCTCGGGGTAGCCCTGGGTGAAGGTGGGCCGGAAGATGGTTCGCAGCGTGACGCCGAACCCGGCCCAGGCATCGAAGATTCCCACTATCGCTCCTCCTCCGTGACGACCGCCCGGCGGGGCCGGTCAGGGTCGGTTTCCTCGGACGCCTCGTCGGCCGAGCTCGGCACGACGTCGGCGAACTCCGGCAGCACCTGCCCCGGCATGGGCGGCACCGGGTAGCCGCCGGCGAAGGCGTCGAAGTGGAGCGATTCCACCTCGGCCTCGGGTGGCTCCTCCGCCCCCAGGAACCAGACCGCGACGACGATCAGGCCCAGCACCGCCAGCAACCCGATCATCACCATCGGGCTCATCAGGCCCGCGTTGGTGAGGCCGCGGACGATCGAGATCATGATCACCCACAGCAGGGAGATCGGGATCATCCACTTCCAGCCGAGATCCATGAACTGGTCGTAGCGGAGGCGGGGCAGCGTGCCGCGCAGCCACACGAACACCGAGATCAGCAACTGCACCTTGATGACGAACCAGAGCAGGCCCCAGTACCCGAAGTCGACCGAGAAGCCGAGCAGGTTGGCCAGCGGCTCGAACGGCCAGATCGCGTGGTAGCCGCCGAAGAACAACGTGGTCGCGATCGCGGAGACGGTGGCCATGTTGATGTACTCGGCCAGGAAGAAGATCGCGTACCGGAAGCCCGTGTACTCGGTCAGGTGACCGGAGACCAGCTCCGACTCGCACTCGGGCAGGTCGAACGGGGCGCGGTTCGTCTCGCCGACCATCGAGATCAGGTAGATCACGCACGAGGGCAGCAGCAGGAAGAAGTACCAGCCGTTCAGCCCGATGGCCCCGACGAACGGGAGCGCCCGGCCCTGGGCCTCGACGATCTCCGACGTCGACATCGACCCCGAGTAGAGGATCACCGCGACGTAGCTGAGGCCCATCGAGATCTCGTAGCTGATCATCTGCGCCGAGCTGCGCAGCGCGCCGAGCAGCGAGTACGGCGAGTTCGAGGACCAACCGGCCAGCACGAAGCCGTACACGGCGACGGACGCCGCGGCGAGCAGGACCAGCGCCGACACCGGCAGGTCGGTGACCTGCAGCCGGGTCTGGACGCCGAACATGTTCACCTCACCCGCCAGCGGGATCACCGACCAGGCGGTGAATGCCGCGACGCCGGCGATGAGCGGGGCGATCGAGAACAGGAACTTGTCGACCATGCCCGGCGCGAAGTCCTCTTTGAACATCAACTTGAGGCCGTCGCCGAGGGCCTGGCCCAGGCCGCCCAGCCACGTCGGGTTCATGATCGGGCCGAGGCGATGCTGCATCTTGCCGACGAGGCGTCGCTCGTACCACACGTTGAAGATCGTCCAGGTCAGCAGCAGGACGACCACCCCGATGACCTTGATCAGAACAATCCACCACGGGTCGTTCATGACGAGGGGAACCGTGTTGTTCATGCCACACCTCCAGGTGTCACCGTCACGGAATCACCAGGCAGGACGGCGAGCTCGCCAAGTCCGCCGGACCAGATGTTGCCGGGGAGCCACACGGTGTCGTCGACCATGCCCTCCTCGATCACGAGCGGCAGCGCCGCGGCGCGGCGCGACGACGAGACCGTCACGTCCTCGCCGGCCACCAGGCCGAGCCTCTCGGCCGTCGCCGGGCTCACCCGCGCGACCGCCGGCTTGGCCGTCGCCCGCAGCGCCGGGGCGCCGTCGTTGCCCGCCGAGCCGTCGATGAGCTGACGCCAGCTCGCCACGACCAGGCCCTCGGCGGACGGGGCCGGCGACCCGGCCTTCTTCCAGCCGAAGCCGTGCCGCAGGGCATCCGGGGAGGCCACCGACGGGCGGGGCGCAGCCGCGCCGTCCCAGCCGGTCAGCTCGCCGAACTCGGCCCGGGCCTGCTTGGCCAGCCGGACGCCCAGGTCGACGCCCAGCGCGTCCGCGAGCGCCGCGAGCACCCGCAGGTCGGTCATCGGGGACACGCCCTGCTTGACGACCCGGTTCACGCGGCCCGCCCGATGCTCCCAGTTCAGGAAGGTGCCGGCCTGCTCCTCGACCAACGCCGCCGGGAAGACCACGTCGGCCCGCTCGGTCACCTCGCTGGCGCGCTGCTCGATCGACACGACGAACCCGGCCTTCTCCAGCCCCTGACGCGCAGCCTGCGCGTCGGCGAAGTCGGTCGGCTGGACGCCGGCCACGACCAGCGCCTTCAACTCCCCGGACGCCGCCGCGGCGAGCATGCCGTCGGCGTCCAGCCCCGTGGCGACGGGCAGCCCGTCGATCCCCCACGCGGCCTGCACGTCGATCCGCGCCGCCGTGTCGGCGACCGGACGCCCGCCCGGCAGCAGGTTCGGCAGGCACCCGGCCTCGATCGCGCCGCGGTCGCCCGCGCGCCGCGGGATCCAGGCGAGCCGCGCGCCGGAGCGCTCGGCGGCGTCCAGGGCGGCCAGCAGCAGCCCGGGGACCGCGGCGGCCCGCTCCCCCACGAGGAGGACGGTCTCGGCGTCCAGTTCCAGCCCGGCGAGGGCGTCGGCCTCGCGGCCG
>CALMAD010000423.1 GCA_937859105.1 uncultured Propionibacteriaceae bacterium | reverse complement strand
TGCGCCGATGCTCGCCGCCGCCCGCGAGGTGATCGCGGGCAGCGGCGTCACCGGGGACGCCGCGGTGGCCGGCGGGGCGATCCGCGTCCGGACGCAGGCGCGGGTCGACACCGTGTTCCTGAGCGTCATCGGCGTGTCGAGCCTGGGCGCCGAGGGCGAGGCCGAGGCCGTCCTGCTGGGGCCGGGCGAGGGCTCCTGAGGCGGCAGGGGCGTCAGCGGCCCACCGAGCGCGCCATCCGGTCGACGGCCTCGGTGATGATCTCGGGCGAGGCGGCCAGGTTCATCCGGACGAATTGCCCGTAGTCGGCGCCGAAGTCGGCGCCGTTGTTGAGCGCGACCTTCCCCTCCGTCCGGAAGTGTGCGGCCGGCTTGTCGAGCCCGAGGGCGGTGCAGTCGAGCCACGCCAGGTACGTGCCGGGCGCGCGCTGGTACACGACCTCGGGCAGCCGTTCGGCGAGCAGCCGCGCGAGCAGGTCCTTGTTGGCGGCCACCTCGGCCATGAGGTCGTCCACCCAGCCCTGGGCGTGCGTGAGGGCGGCGGTGTGGGCGATCTTCGCGATCTGGCCGGTCGACTGGCGCGCCAGCGGCGGCAGCTTCGCCAGGCCCTCGGCGGCGTCCGTGCCCCGGACGATCAGCCCGCCCTTGAAGCCGGCCAGGTTCCAGCCCTTGCCGGCCGACGTCGCGACGAACGCCCCGGACGTCTCCGGCACCGACAGCAGCGGGACGAACTCGGTGCCAGGATCCACGAGGACGCCGTGGATTTCGTCGGCGATCAGCGCGACGCCGAACTCGGCGCACAGGCTCGCGACGGCGGCCAGCTCCTCGCGCGTGTGGACCGTGCCGGTCGGGTTGTGCGGCGAACAAAGGACGTAGGCACTCGGGCGGTCCGGGCCGGCGAACGCGGCGCGCAGGCCGTCGAGGTCGAGCCGCCCGTCGACCAGCGGAACCTCGGTGATGTGCCGGCGGTAGCCGGCGATGACCTGCCAGAACGGCGCGTAGACCGGGGGGTTGAGCACGATGTGATCGCCCTCGTCGGTGAGCCCCTGCAGCAGCGCCAGCATCGCGTTCATCACGTCGCCGACGCGGGCCATCTCCGCGAGGGGGTCCGGCGACCAGCCCCACCGGGCGCGGGCCATCTCGGCGAAGGCCTCCTGGTACTGCGTGCCCTCGGGGTAGCCGGTGTCGCCGGCCTCGACGGCGTCCACGATCGCGTTGGTGATCGCGGCGGGGAGGGTCACGTCCATCTCCGCGACCCACAGCGGCAGCACGTCGGGGCCGTAGCGGCGCCACTTCATGGACGTGCGGCGGCGAAGGACGGACTCGGGAAGGGAGAGGATGGCCATGCGGCGCATTCTGCCACCCGTTTTCGGGGGCGGTCCGTATGCTGACGGGATGGCACGCTACTTCGACGTCCATCCGGCCAATCCGCAGCATCGCTCCTTGTCGCAGGTCGTCGAGATCCTGAACGACCGGGGCGTGATCGCCTACCCGACCGATTCGGCCTTCGCCCTCGGCTGCACGATGGGCCACAAGGAGGGCCTGGAGCGCATCCGGCGCATCCGCGGGCTGGGCGAGAAGCACCAGTTCACGCTGGTGTGCAGCGAGTTCGCGCAGCTCGGCGAGTACGTGCAGATGGACAACGACGTCTTCCGGGCGATCAAGGCCGTGACCCCGGGGCCGTACACGTTCATCCTGAAGGCCACCCGCGAGACGCCGCGGGCCATGCTGATGCCGAAGAAGCGCACCGTGGGCGTCCGGGTGCCCGACCACGTCACGGCGCTGGCGCTGCTCGACGAACTCGGGTCGCCGATGGTCTCCAGCTCGCTGATCCTGCCCGGCGAGGACGATCCGCTGATCGACGGCTGGACGGTGAAGGAGGAGCTCGACCACCAGGTGGACGCCGTCCTCGACTCCGGGGACTGCGGGCTCGGCCCGACGACGGTCATCGACTTCTTCGAGGGCGACGTCGAGATCCTGCGGCGGGGCGCGGGGGACACCGCGCCGTTCGAGTAGCCGGGCCGGCGGCGTTCCGGCTAGCCGCGTGGGCGTCCCGAGGGGCGGCGGCGGAGGCGTCCGTCTCGCACGTCGGGCCGAACCCGACGACGACCGGTGCGGGTGGGATACGATTCGACCGACCGAGGCCCGCCGTCGTCGTGGGCATGGAGGCGAGGAGTACATCGTGAGGGCGTCCGACTTCGAGTTCGTGCTCGGCTGGTCGCGCCTTCACATCGACATGATGCAGGTCTCCTCCCGTCAGTGTCGTTGTTGCTGACGGCCCCGCTCTCGTGAAGCCCGGGGGTTCTCCCCGCTGCTTCCTCACCATGCCCGTGGCCGTGGCGCATCCCGGTCAGATCCGGCCCACGCCCGCGGAGCGACCATCCAACCCGAGAAGGATCATCCGCATGACATCTCTCAAGGGCCTGAAGGCCCTCATCATCGCATTGGTGCTGGCGCTCAGCGTGACCGCCTGCTCGTCGGGCACGGCGGCGTCGCCGGGCGGCGCGAGCACCGCCGAGCCCGGCAAGCCGATCACGATCGGCGTCGTCGGCGCCTCGCAGGACCAGTGGACCGTCTTCAAGAAGCTGGCCGACGCGCAGGGCCTCAACGTGCAGCTGCAGAACTTCACCGACTACACGACGGAGAACCCGGCCGTGTCGAACGGGTCGCTGACGGCGAACCAGTTCCAGCACATCCTCTACCTTGCGCAGTACAACAAGGACAACAAGGCCGACCTCGTCCCGCTCGCGGCGACGGCGATCTACCCGCTGGCCCTGTACTCGAAGAAGTACACCAAGATCGAGGACATCCCGGCCGGCGCGCAGATCGCCGTGCCGAACGACGAGACGAACAAGTCGCGCGCGCTGCACGTGCTGGCCGAGGCGAAGCTGGTCACGCTCAAGGCGGGCACGGGCGTCATCGCCGGCGAGGAGAACATCGACACGGCGGCGTCCAAGGTGACGGTCGCGCCGATGGACGCGCAGCAGACGGTCACGGCGCTGCCGTCGATCGCGGGCGCGGTCGTGAACAACGACTTCGTGGCGGACGCCGGGCTCGACCCGAAGACCGCGCTGTTCGCCGACGACGCGGCCTCGGAGGCGGCGCAGCCGTACATCAACGTGTTCGTCGTCCGGAAGGCCGACGCGCAGAACGCCGACCTCCAGAAGGTCGCCAAGCTCTTCAGTGAGAAGGAGTTCCGCGACGCGCTGTCGAAGGATTCGGGGAACTCGGCCGTCTTCGTGGAGAAGACGCCGGAGGAGCTGCAGAAGATCCTCGCCGACGTCACGGCGCAGCTCGGCTGAGGTTCTCGTGAGTGAACCACTCATCACGTTCGACCGCGTGCGCAAGGTCTTCGGGGACGGCCCGACGGCCGTGCACGCGGTCGACGATGTGAGCTTCGAGATCGCCCGGGGGGAGATCTTCGGCGTGATCGGGTTCTCGGGGGCCGGCAAGTCGACCCTGGTGCGCCTGATCAACGGCCTCGAGCCGACGACGTCGGGGAAGGTCGTCGTCGACGGCGCCGAGGTGTCGGCGATGAGCGAGCGGCAACTGCGGACCGTCCGCCCCGAGATCGGGATGGTGTTCCAGCAGTTCAACCTCTTCCTGTCCAAGACGATCGCCGAAAACGTCGCCTACCCGCTGCGCCTGGCGAAGGTGGACGCCGCCGAGCGGTCCCGGCGGGTGGCCGAGTTGCTGGACTTCGTGGGGCTGGGCGACAAGGCGTCCGCGTACCCGGCCCAGTTGTCGGGCGGGCAGAAGCAGCGCGTCGGCATCGCGCGGGCGCTCGCGACGAACCCGAAGATCCTGCTGGCCGACGAGTCGACGTCGGCCCTCGACCCGCAGACCACCCGCGAGGTGCTCGACCTCATGCGGGAGGCCAACCGGGAGCTCGGCATCACGATCGTGCTCATCACGCACGAGATGGACGTCGTCCGGTACCTGTGCGACCGCGTCGCGATCATGGAGAACGGCCGGGCCGTCGAGATCGGCGACGTCTACGACATCTTCGCGAACCCGCGCGAGGCGGTGACGCGGCGGTTCGTCCGCAGCGCCATGCGCGACCGGCCGAGCGAGGAGGCGCTCGTGCGGCTCGCCCGGTCGCATCCGGGGCGCATCGTGACCGTCGGCGTCTCCGACGACCCGGAGGCGTCCGATCGCTGGAACGTTTTCGCGAAGCACAACGTGGCGGCCCAGATCATCTACGGCGGCATCGTCGAGGTCGGTGAGCGTCCGTACGGGTCGCTCACGTACGCGCTCACCGGCGCGGACGCCGACGTCGACGCCGCGCTCGCCGAACTCGGCCGGGGGTCGACCATCGAGGAGCATCACGTGGAGGAGGCGTCATGAAGTTCGACTTCGCGACCAGCGGCGGGGTGTTCGTCGAGGCGATCGGGACGACGCTCTACATCGTCGCCGTCGCCATGGGCATCGGCGGCATCGTCGGGCTCCTGCTGGGCATCACGCTGTTCATCACGCGCCCCGGCGGGCTGCACCCGAACAAGGTGCTGTCCACGATCCTGAACCTCGTCATCAACTTCTTCCGGCCGATCCCGTTCATCATCTTCATCGCGGCGATGGGCCCGGTGACGCTCGCCGTCGTCGGGACCAGCATCGGGACGAACGCGTTCCTGTTCCCCGCCGCGCTGATGGTGTCGTTCGCGTCCTCGCGGCTCGTGGAGCAGGCGCTGGTCGGCCTGGATCCAGGCGTCGTCGAGGCGGCGCGGGCGATGGGGGCGTCCACCTGGACGATCATCCGGACCGTCGTGATCCCCGAGGCGCTGGCCCCGCTGATCCTGGCGTACACGTTCCTGTTCGTCGCCGTCATGGACATGTCCGCGTTGGCGGGCATCGTCGCCGGCGGCGGCCTGGGCGCGTTCGCGCTCAGCTACGGCTACCAGCGCTTCGACTGGGCCATCACCTGGATCACCGTGGCCGTCATCGTGGTCATGGTGCAGGCCGCGCAGTTCCTGGGCAATCGCCTGGCCGCGCGCGCCTTGCATCGCTGAGCGGCGTCCCG
>CALMAD010000422.1 GCA_937859105.1 uncultured Propionibacteriaceae bacterium | reverse complement strand
CATGTGCAGCGTGTAGCGGTCGCCGCGGTAGCGGGACAGGATGTGCTCCACCGGGACGCCCGCGGCGGTCGAGCGCCGCAGAAACATCAGCAGCGCGGCCCCGGTCCCGACCGCCAGGTGCCGGGCGGACGCCGCGTCCGCCTGCTCGGCCCATAGCGTCTGGACGGCCGCGTCGATCACCGCGTCGTAGCGGCTCGCCAGCGTCTCGTACAGGGACGCCTCCAGCGGCTGGGCGTCCAGGTCGGGGAAGAGCCGGGCCGGGTACCAGCCCTCCTCGAGCGCGATCGGCTCGCCGTCGGCGAGCCGGACCCGCTCGAGCCGCCACGCCCGCTCGCCGGCTTCGAGCCGCAGGCTCGCTGCGGCTTCCGGCGGCGGGGAGACGCTCTCGACGGCGAGCACCCGCGTGGTCGGCACGTGGCCGCGGCGTCGCATGTCTTGGGTGAAGGACGCGAGGTGCAGCCGGCTCTCCACGCGCGGCTGCACCGCGAACGTGCCCTTGCCCTGGCTGCGGCGCAGCAGGCCGTCGGCGACGAGCGTGTCGATCGCGCGGCGGACGGTGGAGCGGGAGACGCGGTAGGTCGCCATCAGCTCCCTCTCCGACGGGATCGCCTGGCCCGGCTTCGCCTGGCGGGCGATGAGGGCGCGCAACTGCTCGTGCTTCGGCGCAGGGCCGTCGCTGAGGAGTGCTGCGCGGTCGGCGTTCATGGGGGCCTCGGGAATCGTGTCGGGCTGGCGTGCGTCGTCAGGTTTGGACCGGACTGGTCCGAACCAGTTGGCAGGCAGCATGCACCTCGGCGTTCAATGGGGCAAGAGGCCGCGCTGGCGGCCCATTCGCACGAGGCCGCGCCCTGCGGCCCGGATCAGGGGGAAGCGATGAGCAAGGCCGAGAAGATCCTCTCCGCGCTGGGTGGCTCCGACAACATCGTCGACATCGAGCCGTGCATCACCCGGCTGCGCACCGAGGTCAACGACCCGGGCCTGGTGGACGAGGCGGCGCTGAAGGCGGCCGGCGCGCACGGCGTCCTGAAGGCGGGAACCACGGTGCAGGTCGTCGTCGGTCCCGAGGCGGAGCTGCTGGCCGATGACATCGAGGACCTGCGGTGACGGACGTCGTCGCGCCGTGCTCCGGGCGCATCGTTCCGATCGAGAAGATCTCCGACCCGGTGTTCAGCGCGCAGATGCTGGGTCCCGGCGTGGGGATCGCACCGGAGGCGTCCGAGATGACGGTGGTGGCGCCCATCGCCGGGCGCGTAGTGAAGGCGATGCCGCACGCGTTCGTGGTGATGGCGGGCTCGGTGGGCGTCCTGACGCACCTGGGCATCGACACCGTCCAGCTGCAGGGCGAGGGGTTCACGGTGCTCGCCGACGAGGGGAAGGCCGTCCAGGCCGGCGACCCCATGGTGCGCTGGCGCCCGGGCGCGGTGGCCGCCCGGGGCATCGACCCGACCGTGATCGTCGTGGCGATGGATCGTCCGGCCGGCAGCGTCGAGGTCCTCGCCGAGGGGCCGGTTGTCGAGGGCGACCTGCTGTTCCGCGTGTGAGGGCCGCGCGTTCCCGCGGAGGGACGCCGCGTCCGTGGGGCGGCCCGGGCGGATTTGGCCGGGCCTTGGCCCCTGTCGTAGACTGGCGAGAGCCGTAGACCGCTGGTTGTGCCCTCGGGCACGTAAACCCCGCGCAGGTGAGTCGTGAACAATCGTTGCTGGCCCGAAGAGGCCGAACGGTGGTGCCCGAGTCGCGTGCGCGATTCGGGTTTTTTCTTGCCCGCGTGTCGACGGCCTGACGAATGCAAGTGGGAAGGAGACCCATGGCGAGGCCGGACAAGGCAGCAGCCATCGACGTTCTGAAGGAGAGCTTCACCTCTGCGGACGCCGCTGTGCTGACCGAGTACCGCGGTCTCACCGTGAGCGACCTGAAGGATCTCCGCAGGTCGCTGGGTGAGAACGCCACCTATGCCGTCACGAAGAACACACTGACCCTGATCGCCGCCAAGCAGGCTGGCATCGACGGGCTCGACGAGCAACTCACCGGACCGACCGCCATCGCGTTCATTCGCGGTGACGTCGCCACGGTCGCCAAGGGGCTGCGTGACTTCGCGAAGGCCAACCCGCTTCTGGTCATCAAGGGCGGCGTCATGGACGGTCGCGTCCTGGACGCCGAGGCCGTGAAGAAGCTCGCCGATCTCGAGTCCCGCGAGGTTCTCCTCGCCAAGCTCGCCGGCGCGATGCAGGGTTCCCTGCAGCAGGCCGTCTCCCTCTTCGCCGCTCCGCTCTCCCAGGCCGCTCGCGCCCTGGGCGCGCTGGAGGCGAAGGCGGGGGAGGATCCCTCGATCATCGGTGGGGCCGGCTCGGCTCCCGCCGCCGACCAGAAGCCCGACACCGCCGAGGCCACGGCCCCGGCATCCGATGCAGCGACCGCTGCTGAGGCCCCCGAAGACGCGGCTGACGCTGCATCGACCAAGTAAGAAAGGACGCCCATTATGGCGAAGCTCACCGCTGACGAGCTCCTTGACGCGTTCAAGGACATGACCCTGATCGAGCTCTCCGAGTTCGTGAAGCAGTTCGAAGAGACCTTCGGCGTGACCGCCGCCGCCCCGGTGGCCGTCGCCGCCGCGGGTGCCGCTCCGGCCGCCGGTGGCGCCGATGGTGGCGAGGAGGCCGAGGAGGAGTCCTCCGAGGTTTCCGTCATCCTCGAGGCCGCTGGCGACAAGAAGATCCAGGTCATCAAGGAGGTGCGTTCCCTCACGAGCCTCGGCCTGAAGGACGCGAAGGACCTCGTTGAGGCTGCGCCGAAGCCGGTCCTGGAGAACATTCCGCGCGACCAGGCCGCCAAGGCGAAGGAGGCCCTCGAGGC
>CALMAD010000421.1 GCA_937859105.1 uncultured Propionibacteriaceae bacterium | reverse complement strand
GTCCTCGCTGGGGCTGGATGTCAGCGGGGCAGGAGCTTGACCGTCGCCTGCCGGGCCCGGTCGGCGATCATCGGCGGCACGTACTGCGCGTCGGCGCCGCTGTCGTACTTGGTCTGGTACGCGGCGTCGATCGCCTCGCGGTCGACGTCCCCGACGACCTCGAACGTGACGTCGGTGCGGACGCCGTCGGCGTCCACCTGTCCGCGCGGGTCGGCCTTGGCCGCCTGGAACCAGCGCGACTTGCCGCCGTAGTAGGGACGGACGTACAGGTCGTCGCCGGCGCGGACGACCCAGATGAACGTCCGCTTGGAGAAGGTTCCGTCGCGGGTGACCGCCGCGATGTGGAAGCTGCGGGAGTCGCCGATGCGAGTGAGATCAGCCTCTGACCAGGGCATGGTGGTTCCTTTCGTCGTCGCGGTCCACTGTGCGCCGCGGGATGCCGAAACGGAAGGGGGAACCCCTTCCTGTCGGGGTCGGTGCCGGTCTCGCGATACTCGCCCCCCGCCCGGCGGCCGGGCGCTAGCGTGCGGCGGGTGACGACGCCCCTGTTGCGGTGCGCCCCCGTGACGGCCGCGTGCCTGACCCTCGTCCTGGCCGGCTGCTCGGCCGGACAGCCCGCCGCGCCGGCGTCCGGCGCCTCCCCGTCCGAGGCGTCGCCCGCGGCGACGACCAGCGCCGCGACGAGCAGCGCCGCGACGCCGACGGCCGCGGCGTCCCCGGGCTGCGGCTCCACGCGGGGCTTCGGCTTCGAGCGATCCTCGAACCCCGCCTTCTTCACGGCGACCGGCTCGGACGCCGCGAAGACCACCCTGGTCGTGCCGGTGCCGGCGGCGTCCGGGTGGAAGGCGGCCTCGCCCTCCTCCCTGCAGAAGGTGGTCCCCTGGGCCACCGGGCTGCAGGGCCAGGAGGTCACGAATGCCGACAAGAACAGCAGTCTGCTGCTCGTCGGCTCGCTGCACGCGGACGACGGCTTCGCGTCGCTGGACGCCGCGGCGACCGGAGCGGCCGGTTGCTACCTCCGCACGGCATACCCGAACGTCGCCGCCGCGACGCCGGGGCCCGTCTCGCCCCGCACCGTGTCCGCGAAGAGCGGGGCGGTGCAGCAGGCGAGGACGGTCCGGGCCCGGCTGGTCGTGCAGGGCAAGCCCGTGACCGTCGACGTCGTGGTGGTCACGGCAGAAGGCGACCCCGCGACCTTCCCGTTGGTGGTCGCCGACAACGCGGGCGACGTCCCGGCGATCGCGACGGCGCTGGAGGCGTCCTTGACGGGGATGTACACGCAGACCAAGGGGTGAGGGCACTCCGGCATCAGTCGGGGTCGCGCGCCCCGATCAGCGTGACGACCGTCGCGATGACGGCGAGCGCCCCGTAGCCGAGCGTGAGCTGCACCAGGGAGAACGCGTGCGAGAGCTGGCCGGCGATCAGGCTCGGGACCATCGCGCCCGTGTAGCAGAGCAGGTAGGTCGCGGCGAGCACGGGCGCGCGCTCGGCGGGGGTCGTGCCGTGCAGCAGCCCGCGAATGCTCGCGCTCACCGCGATGCCCTGCCCGGCGCCCGCGACCACGCTGGCGATGAGGAACCCGACGATCGTGACCGCGACGAGCGAGCCGAGGATGCCCGCCATGCCGACCAGGAAAACGCCCATGCCGAGCCGCTGTGCGGTGGCGGGGCGGAAGCGGCCGCCGATCGGGGCCCCGACGACGCTGGGGGCCATGTAGGCGGAGAACACCAACGCGACGACGACGGCGTTCCTCGAATGGAGTTGGTCGGCGACGATCGACGGGCTGAACGCCTGATAGAACGCCCCCATCGCCCAGGTGCTGACGAAGACGCACGCGGCCACGGGCACGAGTCGCCGTGCGCGCGGAGGCAAGAAGACGCGGGGGCGCAGGGACGCCAGCAGTCCCGGGGCCGGCGCGGCGGTTTCGGGGGAGGCCACGATCAGCCCCGCGCAGACGACCAGCCCGGCGATCATCGCGAGGTAGACGGTGATCGTGGGGGCGGGTCCGTAGTGGGTGAGCGATCCGGACGCCAGCGCGCCGATCGTCAGCCCGAGCATCGGCGCCTGCGACGTGACGACCGACGCGACCCACGCCGGCCGGGCGGGGGCGGCGTCCACGATGAATGACGTCAGCGAGCTGGAGGCGAGGCCGGCGCCGAGCCCCATGAGGAAGCGTCCGGCGACCAAGGGCCCGATCGAGGGCACGCGCAGGAGGACGAGGCACCCGGCCGCGAGCAGGGCCAGCGTGAGCAGGGACGCCGGGCGGCGTCCGAGGTGGTTCGAGAGGCGGCCGAGGCAGAGCAGAGCCCCGATCGTCCCGACGAAGTAGCCGACGACCGTGAGGGAGAGGTCGGCGTTGGTGATGCCGGCCGCGGCCCGGTACGTGTTGTAGAGGGGAATCGGCGACGCGGACGCCGCGAACGTCGCCACCAGGGACGCCGACGCGGCCACGAAGGCCAGTCGGCGCCGGCGGGCGGAATTGTTGGCCTCGGGTGACGTCACGCGCACATTCTGGACTCGATGGGTGCGGGGTGGGAGGGTCTGGCAAACCCTCTGCGAGCGGAGTGCGGCGCGGAGGCTACGCCCCGGTGCGGGCGCGGTCGGAGAGGGCGTTGATGATGGCGGCCGCCTCGTCGGGACGGTCGACGGTCACGGTGTAGACCCGACCGCCGGTCGCGGTCACCGTCAGCGTTTCCCCTGGACGCGTCACGATGCGGGTCTCCCCGTCGAGCGTCGCTCCGAGGCCCACGCCGTTCAGCTTGAGTGATTGCGGGTCGACCGAACGGACGTCCGCCCGGACGACGTCGGCCAGCGGCACCGTCACGGTCGGCCGTCCGAGCCAGGACGTCGCGCTGAGGGCGTCCGCCGTCACCCGGACGCGCCACGCCCCGGCGGCCGGCAGGTGGAGCGCCAGCAGCACGGGCACGACCACGAGGATCCAGGGCCCCGCCGAGCGCATCCCCAGCGCGATCACCAGCCCTTGCAGCGCGACCAGGGTGGCGAGCGCCGCCCACGCTCCCGACGACATCCGGCACCGCCCGTACCAGACGGCCCGCGCGTCGTCGATCAGGGGCAGCTGTGCCGCGTCGGCGGGCACGGCGTCCCTGCTGGGACGCGGCCGGTCTCGGCCGGCGAGGGCGGCCGCGAGCGCGGCCAGCACGATCGCTCCCGCGATGGTCGGCGGCTGAAAGACGTCCGTCCGCACCACCGCGGGCCTGTCGATGTTCTGCAGGATGGCGAGGCCGGCGTCCGAGGCGTAGAGCCAGGTGAACCACGCCGCGTAGGCCGCGCTCGATCGCCGCGCCACCTCGGACGCCCGCCGCACGACGGCGCCGATCCCCCAGAAGACGACGAACAGGCCGCAGCCGAGGGACAGGGTCACCTTGCTCTGGATGCTCGGGCCGAGCGCTTCCGGAACCTCCTGCGACGGCAGTCGCCACCCGACGGCGTGCAGCAGCGCCCAGGGCGCGACCGCGATCAATGCCGGGACGACCAGGCGCAACACGATGGTGCGCACGAGGTAGTCGCGGGGTTGTGGGCGTGGCGTCGGGATCACTCCTGGGTCAGCAGGGACGCCGCGGTGGACAGCGGCAGGCCGAGGGACTCCGCCTCGCGACGGACGGCGTCCAGCGCCTGCCGGAGCCTGCCGAAATCGCCCGCGGACGCGGCGACGAACGCGCCGCGGCCCTGCCGGACGTCGAGCAGCCCCTCCAGGCGCAAGACCTGGTAGACGCGGAGCACGGTGTGCTGGTTCACGTCGAGGTCGGCCGCGAGCTCGCGGGCGGGCGGCAGCCGCTCGCCCGGCGCCAGGTCGCCCTTCACGATGCCCGCCCGGATCTGCCCGGCGAGCTGCTCGAAGAGCGGCACCGGGGCCTGCGGGTCGATGACGAAGAGCATGCCGCCGCGCTATTGCTCTAGTTGTACTAGAGCAATAGCGATTTTGATGACAGACGCCGAGTGCTGGGAGCGGCCGGCCGAGGCGTCCGCGATCATGGACGCCGCCCGCGCGGTCGCGCGTAGGCTGCCCACGGCGGGCGCCGCGGGTTTCGACGGTGCGTGGTCCGTGGACGAGCGAGCCGCGGGCGTATCAGCCGCTGACGAGGGGAGACGGACGATGGGACGGGTGACCGCGCGGCGTGCGGTGGTGACGATCGAGGGCGGCCGGGTCGCCCGCCGTCAGGACACGCTTGCCGTCGAGGAGCCGCTGGAGCTCCGGGTCGGGGGCGAACCCTTCACGGTCACCCTGCGCACGCCCGGCCACGACATCGAGCTGCTGCACGGGCTGCTGGCGGCGGAGGGGGTCATCGCGGAGGCGTCCGACGTGGTCAGCGCCCGCTACTGCGAGGGCGCGGTCGAGGTCGAGGGCGGCCACCAGCAGAACACCTACAACGTGCTGTCCGTGCAGCTCGCACCCGGGGTCGCGGTCGACCCGACGTGGCGCCGGTCGGCCCCGACGACCGCGGGCGCGGTGTGCGGGACGGCGTCCGTCGACCTCGTCCGCACGGACGGCCGCTTCGACCTGCACGACGACGACGTCCGGGTGGCCCCCGAGACGATCGGGGCCCTCCCGGACGCCCTCCGCGCCGCGCAGAAGACCTTCGCCAAGACCGGCGGCCTGCACGGCGCCGGGCTGTTCACGGCGTCCGGCGAACTGCTCGTCGCCCGCGAGGACGTCGACCTCCACCACGCCGTCGACAAG
>CALMAD010000420.1 GCA_937859105.1 uncultured Propionibacteriaceae bacterium | reverse complement strand
GCTCTTCCGATCTAGAGGGACGCGGGTCAGCCCACGGCCACCTTCTCGGGCTCGTCGTCGGGGGCCTGGCCGCCGATGGCGTCCAGGTCGACGCGGGAGGTCTCCTTGACGCTCAGCACGGCGATGAGCGTCAGGACGGCCATGCTCGTCAGGTACAGGCCCACGCTCTCGGGGCCGAACGTCGCGGCCAGCCAGGCCGCGATGAACGGGGCGACGGCCGCACCGAGGATCGACGCGACGTTGTACGCGATGGCCGAGCCGGTGTAGCGGACGTTCGTCGGGAACAACTCGGGCAGCAGCGCGGACTGGATGCCGAACGTGAGGCCCATCAGGGTCATGCCCACCAGCAGGAACGCGAGCAGGTGCCCCATGTCGGCGTTCTCGCCGGTCCCGATGCGGGCGCGGTCGAGGAACAGGCCGAACGCGAGGCCGAACACGGCGATGGCGGCGGTGACGGTGCCGAGGAACGCCTTGCGGCCGAACCGGTCGCCCAGCCAGCCAGAGATCGGCGTCATGATGGCGAACGCGATGATCGAGATGAGCTGCAGCACCAGGAACCGGCTGTAGCTGATGCCGAGCAGGCCGCTGGACGTCTTGCCGATCGCGTACGACAGGATCCACGTCGTCATCAGGTAGAACAGCGTGTAGGTGGCGGGCATCACGAACGTGCCGCGGATCACCTCGCGCCAGCTCGTCCGGAACGTCTCGCGCAGCGGCGACTTCACCACCTGGCCGGCGGCGCGGGCCTTCTTGAACGACGGGGTCTCGTCGAGCTTGAACCGCACGTACACGCCCAACACCACGATCACGAGCGACGCCAGGAACGGCAGCCGCCAGCCCCAGATCAGGAACGGGTGCTGGTGGGTCGCGGTCGTCGAGTCGTAGTGCATGCTCTGCGTCAGCAGGTAGAAGAACCCGTTCGCGAACAGGAAGCCGATGGGCGCGCCGAGCTGGGGCCACATCGCGTCGAAGCCGCGGTGACCGGGGCGCGAGTTCTCGCCGGCGAGCAGGGACGCCCCCGACCATTCGCCGCCGAGCCCGAGGCCCTGGCAGAAGCGCATGATCGCGAGCAGCGTCGGCGCCCAGAGCCCGATCTGGTAGTAGGTGGGCAGCAGCCCGATCAGGACGGTCGCGATGCCCATCGTGAGCAGGGACGCCAGCAGCGTCGCCTTGCGGCCGGTCCGGTCGCCGAAGTGGCCGAAGAGCACCGACCCGATGGGGCGAGCGACGAACGCGACGCCGAACGTCGCGAGGGACGCCAGCAGCGCGCCGGTGTCGGAGTCGGAGTGGAAGAACAGGAACGGGAAGACCGAGATCGCGGCGGTCGCGTAGACGTAGAAGTCGTAGAACTCGATGGACGTGCCGACCAGGGAGGAGATGATGATCCGCCCCTTGTGCGGCCTGGCGGTGGGGGACGCCGTGGCCCCGGCGTCTTGGGTGACTGGTTCGTACTGCACCGAGCAAGCCTACGCCCGTTGCCCGATTGGTGAGACATCGGTCTTGTCTACTGAACGGGCGCCTACCCCAACAGCACTCTGACCAGCAGGATCGCTGCGGTCACCGCGCTGAGCAGCAGGACGCCCCGACGAAAACCCTCGTTCGACAGGTGCCGCCGCACCCGGACGGAGACCGTGAACCCGACGACGGCCGCGGGCAACAAGACCAGGCCGCCGCCGACGGCGTCCGGCGTGACGGAGCCGGCCGCCGCGAGGCCGGCGAGCCCGACGAGCACCCCGACCAGGAACACCAGCCCCATCGTGGCGCGCGCCCGCGGCGGCGGGTCGTCGGCCAGGACGATCGCGACGGGCACCAGCTCGGGCCGTACGAGCGCCACGATGGGCGACGCGATGGCGCCCAGGCCGAAGCCGACGCTGCCCTGCACGAGGCCGCCGAACGCGCCGAGCGCGACCAGCAGCAGGACGATCTCCACGGACAAGCCCACTCCGACAGCGTAAAGCTCGCTGCGGGAGGCGTCCGCCCGCGCAACCGGACGCCCGCGCAGGCCCTCCTGACCGGACGCCTCACTAGCGTGCGATTCATGGAGACACTTCGTCGCGCGTGCGCGGTGGCGGCCTTCGCCGCCCTGGCCCTGACCTCGTGCGCGGCACCGCCCGTCGTGGAGGTCGTCCAGCAGGTCACCCCGACGCCCGCCGCCAGATCGACCGTGACGGTACCCGCCGCGGCGCCGGCGTCCACGGGGGTGGCCCAGCCGTCGGAGGCAGCGCCCGCGGGCACCGACGTCACCCTGGCCACGTTGAAGACCGCCGAGGTCCCGGCCAACTGCCAGCTGCCCGCCCAGCGGTTGGTGGACGGCAAGACGACCAAGGGTTCGCCGGGCACCGGCGAGCTCATGCTGGACCGGGGCATGTACGCGTTCGTCGACCTCGCCGGGCTCGGCTACAAGCAGGCCCTCGTCGCCTACCAGTGCAACGCCGGCGGCGTGGGGTGGCCGCAGCGCCTCCTCCTGATCGGCGACGGGGGCAAGCTGCTCGCGAACTATGACCTCGGCACGGCCTACCAGGCCGAGCACGCCAACGTCGACACGATGACGGACGGCAACCCGGTCGTGGTCCGCTGGCTGGCCTACGAGGGGGCCGGCACCGACATCGTCCACACCACGTCGAGCGTCACGTTCGCGGGCGGCAAGCTGCGCGTCACCGAGGCCGAGCCGAGCTACGTGAAGCTCCAGAACTCCGCCGACTTCGTCTCGCCGACGGGCAGGCTGCTGTGCCACCTCGGGCCGGACGGGGCGACCTGCGCGGCGACACCGGGCGCGATGAAGAAGGCCCCGCCTGCCAGCGAGGTCTGCCCGAGCGGCGGCACACCGAACGCGATCGGCGTCACGAGTTCGGCGTCGTGGTCGTGCGCGAGCGGCCAGGTCGCCGACCCCACCGAGAGGACCGACCTCTACGCCATGGTCGACTGGCCCTACCGCTACGGCCGGTGGCAGGTGCTCCCGGACTCCGGCTTCAGCGCGAAGGTGGCCGTCCTCCCCTACGGCAAGACGCTGGTCGCCGGGACGTACCGCTGCTCGATGGCGACCTCCGGGGTGACGTGCAAGAACACGGCGACCGGGGCGTCCTTCGCCCTGAACCAGGCCGGCGTCACCCTGAAGAACTGAGGCGCGACCCCGCATTAATGGGGACAAACCAGACCTCAAGGGTTGACCGGGGCGCTGCTTAGGGTCCTGACATGGGGATTCTTCGCCGCCTGCTCGCACTCACCACGGCCGCGCTCGCGCTGACCGCGTGCTCGTCGTCGATCACCTCGTCCCCGGACGCGCCGATCGTCTCGTCGCCGTCGGTCACGGCCGCCGGCGCAACGGCGGCGTCCTCACAGGGTGGGCCGAAGACCGACGTGACGCTGGCGACCCTGAAGACCGCGGAGGTGCCGGCCCACTGCCAGCTGCCGGCCCAGCGGCTCGTGGACGGCCACGCCCGCAAGGTCGTGGGCTACGGCAAGGGTGAGTTGGTGCTCGACAAGGGCACGTTCGCCTTCGCGGACGTCCTCGGGCTCGGGTACCGGCAGGGCCTCGTCTCGTACGAGTGCTCGCTCGGCGGGCCGACCCGGCCGGCGAAGCTGCTGCTGGTCGGGTCCGGCGGCACCCTGCTCGGCTGGTACGACCTCGCCACGGGGCACGAGCGGATGCACGCCGACGTGAACTCCCTCAGCAGCGCCGGCGCCAAGACGACCCTCACCTGGTCGGCCTACGACACCGAAGGCGGCCCGGCGGTGCGGCACACCGCAGCGGTCACGTTCGCGGGCGGGGAACTGCGCGTGCAGGACACCGCGACCCCCTACCTCGACGTCGCCGGGACGCGCGCCGACTTCGTCTCCCCGGACGGCACGTACGCCTGCTCGCTCGCGAAGCAGGGCGTCGACTGCCGAGCCACGGACGCCGCCCGCAAGCAGGCGCCGACCACGAAGGGGCTGTGCAAAAACGGCCTCGACCCCGACACGCTCTCGCTGGCGGGGCGGGCGTCCTGGACGTGCCGGGGCAACACGATCGGCTGGGTCGAGCACGGCAGCCCCAACGTCGACTGGGTCTCCGACTACGGCGAATGGAAGGTGATCAAGGGCTCGGGCTACCCGCGCGAGATCGCCGTGCTGCCGTCCGGCAAGACGCTCGTCGCCGGGGATCTCCGCTGCACCATGGACGCCCCCGCGGCCGTCACCTGCCGCAACGAGCGCACGAAGGCGTCCTTCAAACTGGGCAAGGCGGGCGTCACGCTCGGGTGACGCTCGCGTCCGGGATCACCGGCCGATGAAGCCCTTCTGCTGCAGCCAGTCGTGGGCGACGGCGGCCGGATCCTTGCCGTCGACGTCCACGGACGCGTTCAGCGTCTGCAGCGTCTCGTCGTCGAGCGCCGCAGCGACGGGCGCGAGGATCTTCTCGATGTCGGGGTGCTGGTCGAGCACCGGCGTCCGGATGGAGATCGCCGGGTTGTAGATCGGGAAGAACGCCTTGTCGTCGTCGAGCACCGTCAGCCCCATCGACTTCACGCGCCCGTCGGTCGCGAACACTTCGCCGAAGTTGCACGGGTTGCTGCGGTCGATGGAGGCGTAGATCGCGCCGAGCGCCAACTCGGAACGCTTGTCGGCGGGCAGCGTGAAGCCGTAGGCCTTCTGCAGGCCCGCCCAGCCGTCGTCGCGTCCGAAGAACTCGGCCGCGCCGCAGAACGTCGCCTGGTTCGGGTTCGATGTGGCCAGGGCCGCGTAGTCGCTGATCGTCGAGACCTTCAGTTCGGACGCCTTCGCCGCCTTCGCGGCGATGGCGTAGGTGTTGTTCGCGGGGGCCCGGTCGATCCAGGAGACCTGGTGGGCGTCCTTGTCTTCGGCGGCGAGCTTGTCGAACAACGCGGCCGGGTCCTTGATGGTCTCCGTCTTCTTCAGGTGGCTGACCCAGCCGGTGCCGGTGTACTCCCAGTAGAGGTCGACCTGGCCGCTGGTGAGCGCCTGGCGGACGGTGTTCGACCCGCTCAGCCCGCAGCGGTCGGTGGTCTCGGCGCCCACCGACTCAGCGCCTGGATGGCGAGCTGGCAGAGCACCTTCTGCTCGGTGAACTCCTTGCCGCCGACGGCCAGCTTGACGCCGTTCAGCGTGCCGGCCTGCGCCAGCGAGCCGGCGCCGATGGTCGCGCCGCCCGGCTGGGGGGCCGACTGGCCCAGGGTGCACCCGGTCAGGGCCACCAGGGACGCCGTCGCGACGGCGATCGTCGCGGCGACGCGCGTGCGCGTGTTTCGCTTCATCGTGTTCACCTTTCGGCCAGGGGGCGGCGATGCCCCGTGGGGAGAGGTCACCGCGGGCCAGCCGGAGGTCACCGCGCTGGCGGCGTCCTCGGGTGGCGCGCGTGCCGGGGGCGGGAACGCCTGCAGCGTTTCGCCAACGCTGCAGGTCTTTCGCCAACGCTGCAGGTCTTTCGCGGTTTACTGCAGGCGTTCTCACAACGCCGGGCTTAAGCCGGAACGCTGCCTTACGTAAGGCAGCGTTCTCGCCGAAGGCAGGCGTTTCGGGGTGCATCTGATCGCAACGAGCCCCTAGCCGACGACGCCCCTCTCGGCCCCCTCTCGGGCGGCGCGGCGTCCGGGGCACCACACCCGGAGCACGCCTGAGAACGAATGCGCAATGGTTTCAACGTCCTCAGTGAAAACGGTGTTATCGACGATCCATTGCGCGCCGGTTCGCAGAGAAGTCGTCCGCGAGGGCCCAGCCAGGCCTCTCCAGCCCGCGGACGCCTCACCGGCGACCCACCACCGTCGCGTCGCCCGCCATGCGGCTCGCCGCGTCCCGATCGCCTGCCCCAGGGCCACAACCGCCTCACGGACGCCGCACCGATCCCCCAGCCGTGCGACAAAGTCCACACCAGAGTGTGGAGAGTGTCAGGTAGAAACGCACAGCTCAGGCGCGGCCCACCACCACCCCGGCGCGGTCGATGCAGAGGACGTCCACCTCCACGGGGGCGTCGTGCAGCACGTCGAGGGCGACGGTCCGGGCGCCGGCGGCGACGGCGTCCCCGAGCCGGACGCCCACCTCCGCGCACAACCGGACGGCCCCCAACGCAGTCGTCGCAGCCCCGACCCGGGCGACGACGCTCGCCGGGGCGCCCGCGAGCGTGGCGAGCATGGCGAGGTGGGCGGCGTCCACGCTGGAGCGCGCGGAGTGCAGGTCGAGATGTCCGTTCGCGAGCTTGCTCAGCTTGCCGACGCCGCCGCACAGCGTCAGGCGCGGCAGCGGGTGCGTCCGGAGATACTTCAGCACCGCACCCGCGAAGTCGCCCATGTCGAGCAGGGCGGCGTCCGGGAGGCCGTACATCCTGCTCACGACCTGCTCCGACGTCGAGCCCGTGCAGGCCGCCACGTGCCGCAGCCCCATCGCGGCCGCCACGTCGATACCGCGCCGGATCGAGTCGATCCACGCCGAGCACGAGTACGGGACGACGACCCCCGTCGTCCCCAGCACCGACAGCCCGCCGACGATGCCGAGACGCGGGTTCAGGGTGTGCCGGGCCATCGCCTCCCCGTGATCGATCGCGACCGTCACCTGGACGTCGGGGACGGCCGCCCCGACGATCTCCCCCGCCTCGACGGCGACCGCGCGCAGGTTCGCCGCGATCATGCGCCGCGGCATCGGGTTGATCGCAGCCTCGCCGACCTCCAGGGGCAGGCCCGGCAGCGTCACCGTCCCGACGCCCGGGCCTGCGAAGAACGTCACACCGCCCCCCGGACGCCCGCGCCGCACGGTCGCCCGGACGACCGCCCCGTGCGTGACGTCGGGGTCGTCCCCGGAGTCTTTCGTGACGGCCGCCGTCGCCCACACGGGCTGAGGGCCGGGGTCGAGGTCCTCGAGGGTGAGGGCGAAGGCGGGCGTCCGCCCCTGGGGCAGCTCGACGGTCACGGGGTCGGGGAACGATCCGGTGAGCAGCGCGGCGTACGCGGCCCGGGCGGCAGCGGTCGCACACGCGCCGGTCGTCCAGCCCGGACGCAGACCCGACGAGTCCAGTTGTCCGCGCCGGCCGCCGGCCGCGGCGTCCTCAGGCACGAGCGTCGTTGGTGGTCTCCGCGGTGCTCGCGATCGCGTTGACGGCGGCCACCGTGATCGCCGACCCGCCTCGCCGCCCGCGGACGACGAGGTACTCCAGCCCGAACGGGTTCGCGACCAGCGCCTCCTTGGACTCCGCGGCGCCCACGAACCCCACCGGGATGCCGATCACGCCGGCGGGCTTGATGCCCGTCTCCTCCACGACCTCCAGCAGCCGGAACAGCGCGGTCGGCGCGTTGCCGATCGCGACGACCGCGCCCTCCAGGCGCGGGCGCCACAGGTCCACCGCGGCGGCCGTCTTCGTGGTGCCCAGCTCGGACGCCAGGTCGGCCAGCCGCGGATCGCCCAGATGGCAGACGACCTCGTTCTCGGCGGGGAGCCGCGACCGGATGATGCCGGTGGCGACCATCGTCGAGTCGCACAGGACCGGCGCGCCGGCGCGGAGGGCGTCCCGACAAGCCTGAACGACCCCGGACGAGTACGCCAGGTCGGCGACGATGTCGGTCTGCGCGGCAGCGTGGATCATCCGGACAGCGACCTTCGCCACGTCGGCCGGCAACCCGCTCAGGTCGGCCTCGCGACGGATGGTCGCGAACGACTCGCGGTAGATCTCCGCGCCGTCCTTCAGGTACTCGTACGTCATCGGTCCCCTCCCGTTCAGGGCCAACACGCTAGCGGACGCCGCAGCTCAGCAGAACGCGCGGACACCCGCCGCGCCGCCTCAGGCGTCCTTGGTGGCCGCCCACTGGACGATCGCGCGGGCGGGCGTCCAGGCGAGGAAGCGTCCGATGGGCTGGGCGGTCTCCACGGCGATGCGGGTCAGCGAGCCGCCGTGGCGCCGGTACCGATCGACGGCCTCGGCCTCGGTCTCGAGGGTGACCGCGTGGACGACGATCCGCCCGCCCGGACGCAGCGCCTCCCACGCCGCCCCCACCACCTCGGCGGAGCCTCCGCCGCCGACGAACACCGCGTCCGGGGTGGGCAGCGTCGGCAGGACGCCGGCGGCGTCCCCCTCGACGATCGTCACGTCCGCGCCGAAGCGTTCGGCGTTCTCGCGCGCCCGCGCGGCGCGCACCGGGTCGCGCTCGACGCCGATCGCCCGCGCCCCGGACGCCGCCCGGCACCACTCGACGCCGACGGCTCCGGAGCCGGCGCCGACGTCCCACAGAAGCTCCCCCGGACGCGGCCGCAGGAACGCGAAGGCCCCCGCCCGCACATGGCGCTTCGTGATCAGGCCGTCGTGCGCGAACGCGTCGTCGGGCAGCCCGGGCAGGGCGTCGTCGGCGGGAACGTCGGGTCGATCGGCCGGGATGTCGGTGCTCACCCACCCCAACCTAACGGTTACCCCTCCCGTTGCTACCCTGCCGAGACGACCACAAACCCGAACAAGACCGACGATCCAGGAGGACGCCCCATGCGCCACGCCCGACCCGCGCGGCTCCCCGCCGCGCTCGCGGCCGGCCTGCTCAGCGTGCTGCTCGCCGGCTGCGGGGCCGCACCGGCGGCGTCCGGGGAGGGCATGACGGGGACGCCGGGCGCGACCTCCGGCGCGAGCGACGTGTCCCCGGTGGGCCCGACGGCGTCCGAGGCGAGCACCGGCATCGGGACGCCGGCGTCCGCGCGACCGATCGACACCGAGGTGCAGGTGGGGCCCAAGCGGCTCGGCGGCACCCTCACCCTGCCGGGCGAGGGGGTTCCGCGGCGCAAGGTCGTCGTGGTGCTGATCTCGGGGTCGGGCCCGAACAAGCGGGACGCCGAGGTCGGCGACGTGCCGATCCGGCCGTTCCGCGACATCGCGAACGGGCTCGCCGCCTACGGCATCGCCTCGCTGCGCTACGACAAGCGCACGAGCGCGGAGGGCGCGTTCGACTCGAACACGCTGACGGTCCAGCAGGAGTACCTCGAGGACGCCGCGGCGGCGATCCGGCTGCTCGGCGAGCGTCCGGAAACACGGGCCGACAAGGTGATCGTCGCCGGGCACAGCCTGGGCGGCATGGTGCTGCCGAACATCGTGGAGGCCAACCCGGGGGTCGCGGGGGGCGTCATCATGTCGG
>CALMAD010000419.1 GCA_937859105.1 uncultured Propionibacteriaceae bacterium | reverse complement strand
CAGGACACGTGCAGACGACGTAACGAACGTGAGGAGATCCCGTGTTCTCGGAGAACGACATCGCGAAGCTTCAGGGCGCCACCGCCTACTGCAAGGACGGCAACAAGATCGGCTCGGTCGGCGAGGTGTACCTCGACGACAACTCGGGCCAGCCTGAGTGGGTGACGGTAAACACCGGCCTGTTCGGGACGAAGACCAGCTTCGCACCGCTCGACGGGGCCTCGCTCGAGGGTGATCGGCTGAACCTGGGCTACGGCAAGGATGTCGTGACCGACGCTCCGAAGATCGACGAGGACGGCCACCTGAGCCCGCAGGAGGAGCAGGAGCTCTACCGCTACTACCAGCGCGACTACGGCACCGATGTCCGGTCGGGCGACGACCGCCTCGGTGATCGCGATCGCGACCGCACGCGGGACGCCGACGTCGCCGGTGCCGCGGGGACGGCCGGCCTGGCCGACACTGCGGCCCGTGACCGGGATGCCGATCGCGACCGCACGCGGGACGCCGACGTCGCCGGGCACGACCGCGACCGCGGGCGCACCACGGACGACGCTGAGGTCACCTTGTCGGAGGAGCGCCTCAACGTCGGAACGGAGGAGCGGGAGGCCGGCCATGTCCGGCTGCGCAAGTACGTGACGACGGAGGAGGAGCAGGTCACCGTCCCGGTGCAGAAGGAGAAGCTCGTGGTGGAGCGCGAGCCGGTCGAGGGCCGGTCGGCCGGCCGCATCGACGACTCCGCCCACCAGGACGAGACCATCACGCTGCGCGAAGAGCGCCCGGTGGTCGACAAGGAGACCGTCGACGTCGAGAAGGTCCGCGTCGGCAGGGAGACCGTCACCGAGCAGGAGACGGTGAGCGGGACGGTCCGCAAGGAGCACGCCGACATCGAAGGGGACCCCGACGCGAACGTCGCCGGCCGCTCGGGCAAGGGCGACCGGGTTGAGGACGCCGATCGTGCGGTGGCCGGCCACGATCGCGACGCGACGGACGCCGACACCGGGGACCGCTTCCGCGGCGAGGGTGACGTGCTGCGCGACCGCAACGCGGATCCCAACCGCTGACCGGTGCGACGGGGGCGGTCGCCGGTCCTGGGGCCGGCGGGCGTCGTCGCTGAACGAGGGGGAAGGCCGACGGTCTTCCCCCTCGCGGCGTCCGGGCATGGGGACGTCCGCGTCACGATTACGTATACCGCGTGCCCGGGCCGGGCTCGCTGACGCACAAACGGCCACGCATATCTCCACCTTGAGGGGTGGAAATCTGATGGGACAACGCGAGGTCACCGCTGTTGCTGAGGGACGGATCACGGCGCCGTTGCGATCGTCGGTGTCCCACCTGCGGGGGTGTCGACCTACACCCGTGGTGGTGTATAAGGCCTTGTGGAACGCAGTTCTTTGCCTAGTCTGGGATGGGTCAAGGGGCGGCTCGTGCCGCCGCGAACGAACCAATGAAGGAGCGTCCGTGTTCTCCGAGAACGACATTCACAACCTGCAAAGTGCGACCGCGTTCTGCAAGGACGGCAACAAGATCGGGAGCGTCGGGCAGGTGTACCTCGACGATCAGTCAGGCCAGCCTCAGTGGGTCACCGTCAACACGGGCTTGCTGGGCACCAAGACCAACTTCGTCCCGCTGGAGGGCGCGTCCCTCGATGGCGACCGCCTGACGGTTGCCTACGGCAAGGACGTGGTCAAGGACGCCCCGAGCATCGATGAGGACGGCCACCTGACCGAACAGGACGAGGCCGAGCTCTACCGCTACTACGAGCGGCAGGGCGGTCATGGCGCCGACGTCCGGGATCGCGATGGTGTGCGGGACCGGGACGACCTGCGCGACCGCGGTGATGGCCGGGCCCGTGACGACGTTCACGGCGACGATCTGCACGACCGGGAGCGTGACGCGGCGTGGCGCGGCGACGACGCGGGCGTCCGGAGCGATCGGAACGACGCGGCCGCGGTTGGCGCGGCCGGCGCTGCGGGCGGCCTGGCGGCGGGTGCCGCCGGGAGCCGTGGCGGACGCGACGACGAGCGCGAGGTCGAGGGCCGCAACACGAACCGGGAGCGCCTGCTGGAGGGCGCCCGGGACCAGAAGCGCGAACGGGATCTCGACCGGGACAAGGAGCTGGGCGGCGACCGCCACGCCGACCGTGACCGCGACCTCGATCGCGACCGCGGCGTCCACGACCGCGATCGAGCTGACGACCGCGATGACCTGGGGGACCGGGATCGCGAATTCGATCGCGACCGCAGCGGCGTCCTGGGCCATGACGCGGATCGGGAGGCCGGCGGACTCCCGCGGGAGCAGCGCCTCCAGCAGGACGCCGATCGGGTCTCGGGGCAGGATCGCGGCCGCGACCGGGGCGAGGGCTTCGGGGAGGGTCGCTCGCGCAGCGGCGGCCCGCGGCTGCGACGCTACGTGACGATCGAGGAGGAGACGGTGACGGTGCCGGTCCGCAAGGAGCACATCGTCGTCGAGGACGACGGGATCGAGGGCCAGTCGGCCCGGGGTCGCGGCGGCGAGCGCATCGGGAGCGTCGAGGGGCGCCGCTGACGTCGGTCAATCGGGCGCCACGGCGTCCCACGCAGGGGCGAGGAACCGAGCGTTCCTCGCCCCTGCAGCGTCAGGGATCGCCGCGAGTCGCCGCGGCGCGCCGCACGGCGGTTAGCGAGCCTGGGCGGGGACGGCGTCCGGGTCTTCGAGGGTGCGTCCCCACCCGGTCAGGATGGCGAACCAGAACACCACGAACAGCGCCATCGAGTGGAAGTTGAAGACGACGAAGTTGACCGGGCTGAACCCCTCCGCGACGGCGCCCGATGCCACCGCGACCGCGGCGAGGTTGAGGCAGCCGGGGTTGGTGGGCACGAGGTAACCGGTGCCGCAGCCGAGGCCGTCCAAAATGTTGGCGCTGCGCCGTCGATCCAGCCGGAAGGGCCGGGCGATCTTGTTGACGATGGGGCCGCAGAAGGCGATGGCCGTGGTCCCACTGCTGATCGCGACGGACATGACGGTGACCATGGCCCCGGAGACCACTTCGGCGCTTTGGGCGCTCTTGGCCTTGGTCTGCAGAAAGCGCAGGACGTAATCGAGAAATCCGGAATGCTTGATCAGGCTGACCATGACGAAGATGAACAAAATGAACACGATCGAACTGAGCATGCCCTCGAACGCGGTGACCACGAGGCCGTCCTTCGGGGAGACCAGCGACGTGAAGTCGAGGTAGCCGAACGCGAACAGCATGACGAGGCCCACGATCTCGCTCACCAATAGCGACGTGAAAAGGCCGGCGCCGCGCAGCATGAGAACCAACACGAGGACCGGGACGACGAGGAAGGCGATGCTCGAGACATAGGTGGCGTCGAGGGCCGCCGACTCTTGGCCGCCGCCGACCGGCATGAGGAAGCCGAAGGCGACGAACAGGACCGCGGAGGCGACTCCCGCGATGATGGCGTACTTGAAGCGCGAACGCACCACCTCGGACACCTCAGCCTCCTGCGTGAGCGACGACGCGATCGTGGTGTCCGAGATGGGGGCGAGATTGTCGCCGAACACCGCTCCGGAGAGCAGGGCGCCGCAGAGCAGGCCAGGGTCGACTCCCACCGCCACTCCCAGCGGAACCATGACGGGCCCCGCCGTATTGATCGCGGCTGCCGCGCTTCCCGTGGAAACCGAGAGGACGACGGTGATCAGGAAACACACCAGCGGGATGAGCCCGACGGGCACGTTGAGCCGGCCCATGAAATACAACAGGGAGTCGACGAGGTGCGAGAAGGTCAGGATCTTCGCGAGGACGCCGGCGAGGAGGAAGCAGGCGATCATGTAAGCGAAGACGTTGTCGCGAATGCCCTCGATCAGGGCCTTCTGAAAGACGTCCTTGTCGCGGAAGATCAGGAAGCTGACGACCAGCGTCGCGTAGCCCGCGACCCAGAAGCCTTTCGTGCCGCCCTGACCGACGGCGACCAGGATGATCATTCCGCCGATCATGGTCAGGAGCGGGAGGGATGAGCCGAAGACCCCGAGGTAGGTTCTCGGCTCCGATTCGCTGGTGGTGGTGGGATAGGTCACGTGAGTCCTTCTGGGCCTATTCAGGCTGGTCGGTCCGGGCTGAGCGAGTCAGCGCCGTGGAGGGATAGGGGTCGTCGATGGTCCGCTGAACGGAGAACTGATCCGTCTTGGCCAGGTAGAGTTGCAGCAGCACCCAGCCGATGCCGGCGGCGCCGTCGTACATGCCGATGGGGGAACTGACCTTCTCGGGGGTGACCCGGTCGAGGGCGATGTACCAGCGCTCGTCGCGTTGCCAATGGAGGAGATGACGACCGGCGTTCTCAGCCTCCCCGAGGTAGTCCCGGTCGCCGTAGGCCGCCCAGATCCCCAGGTACAGCGTGACGAAGCCGGCGGTTCCGCAACACAGATTGTGCGTGTTCCAGTAACCGTCGCTGTGACGCTCGGGTGCCCCGGCCGCGCGGATCCCGGCGGCGAACCGGTATTCCCAATCGCGATAGACCGGCTCTCCGGTCATCGTGTGCAGTTGATGAAAGAGCCGCGCCGTGCCGACCGGCCCGTGGCAGTAGCCGAGGTAATACAGGTCGCCCCGGTCGGGGATGC
>CALMAD010000418.1 GCA_937859105.1 uncultured Propionibacteriaceae bacterium | reverse complement strand
GTTTGCCGGACGCCTCTCCGTCACCCCGCAGGCCGCCGCCGGCGCCCTGCTCGCCCTGAGCTTCGGCTCCTCGTTCCCCGACCCGCCGACCGAACCCGCCCAGGTCACCCGCCTCCTCCTCCACGGAATCGCCAAGGACACCGCATGCTGATCAAACTCCTGCGCCGCTACCTGGCCCCCTACCGGGGCCACATCGCGATGATCGTGCTGTTTCAGCTCATCGCGACGGCGGCCTCCCTCTATCTGCCCACGCTGAACGCGCGGATCATCGACGAGGGCGTCGCCAAGGGCGACACCGCGGCGATCACCTCGCTCGGCGCCCTCATGCTCGCCGTCACCCTGGCCCAGATCGTCGGCCAGGCGACCGCCATCTACTTCGGTGCCCGCACGGCCATGGGCTTCGGGCGCGACGTCCGCGCGGCGATCTTCGACCGCGTCCTCTCGTTCAGCACCCGCGAGGTGAACCAGTTCGGGGCGCCGTCGCTGATCACGCGCAACACGAACGACGTCCTGCAGGTGCAGCAGCTCGTCATGATGACCGCGTTCATGATCGTCCAGGCGCCGATCATGATGATCGGCGGCGTGATCATGGCCCTGCGCGAAGACGTCGGGCTGTCGTGGCTCATCGTCGTCGCCGCCGGCGTGATGGGCGTCATCATCGTCACGATCCTGCTGCAGGCGCTGCCGCTGTTCCGGGCGATGCAGCGGCGGATCGACACGCTGAACCGGGTGCTCCGCGAGCAGATCAGCGGCCTGCGGGTGATCCGCGCGTTCGTGCGTGAGCCGTTCGAGCAGGAGCGCTTCGCGAAGGCGAACGCCGACGTCACCGACGTCTCGCTGCGGGTCGGACGCCGCATGCTCACCTTCTTCCCGGTCGTCCAGCTCGTCATCTCGGCGTCCAGCGTCGGCGTGATGTGGTTCGGCGGCCTGCGCGTCGACGCGGGCCAGATGCAGATCGGCCAGCTCACCGCGTTCCTGCAGTACCTCATCCAGATCCTGATGAGCGTGATGATGTCGACGATGATGCTGATGATCGCCCCGCGCGCCCAGGTGTGCGCGGCGCGCATCGAGGAAGTGCTGGGGACGGATTCGTCCGTCGTGCCGCCCCTGCGGCCGGTCCGCGACGTCGTCGACCACGGGTCCGTGCGGTTCGAGGACGTGACGTTCGCCTACCCCGGCGCCGAGGCCCCCGTGCTGTCGAACATCTCGTTCGCGGTCGCGCCGGGCACCACGACGGCGCTCATCGGGTCGACCGGCTCGGGCAAGACGACGCTGATCAACCTGATCCCGCGGCTGTTCGACGCGACCGAGGGCCACGTGCTGGTCGACGGTGTCGACGTCCGCGACCTCCACCCCGAGGTGTTGTGGAACACCATCGGCCTGGTCCCCCAGAAGCCGTACCTGTTCACCGGCACGGTGGCGTCCAACCTGCGCTACGGCAACCCGGACGCTTCCGACGACGAGCTCTGGCACGCCCTCGAGGTCGCGCAGGCGCGCGACTTCGTGGAGCGCATGCCCGGCCAGCTGGACGCCCCGATCGCCCAGGGCGGCACGAACGTCTCGGGCGGCCAGCGGCAGCGGCTCTCGATCGCGCGGGCGCTGGTGCGGCGTCCGGACGTCTACGTCTTCGACGACAGCTTCTCCGCGCTCGACGTCGCCACGGACGCCCGCCTGCGGGCCGCCCTGCGGCCCGAGACCGCGGACGCCGCCGTCGTGATCGTCGGGCAGCGGATCGCGACGATCCGCAACGCCGACCAGATCGTCGTCCTCGACGACGGCCGCATCGAGGGCATCGGCACCCACGAATACCTGCTCGCGACCTGCCCGACGTACGTCGAGATCGTCGAGTCCCAGTTCAAGGCGGAGGAAGTCGCATGAGCGCCCCCCAGAACACCGACAGCGCCCCCGGCACGCAGCCCGGGTCCGGCGCCGAGACCGACCGCGTCACGGACGCCCCCGAGCGACCCAAGCACGGGCCGCAAGTCCGCGGGCACGGCCCGGGCGCCCAGGGCCCGGTCGAGAAGGCGATCAACTTCGGGCCGTCGCTGCGGCGCCTGCTCGGACGCCTGCGTCCCGAGCGCGGCAAGATCGTCGTCGTCTTCGTGCTCACGATCGTCGCCGTGCTCGCCAACGTGCTCGGCCCGAAGGTCATCGGCGAGATGACGAACCTGCTGTTCGCCGGGCTCATCGGCAAGAACCTGCCGGCCGGCGTCCCGATCGAGCGGATCATCGCGGGCCTGCGCGCCCAGGGGCAGGGGACGTTCGCCGACATGCTGTCCGGCATGCAGGTGACCCCCGGCGTGGGCGTCGACTGGGGCGCCGTCGGCCGCGTCGGCCTCATCGCCCTCGGGCTGGCGGTCGTCGGCGGGCTGTTCATGTGGGCGTCCGGGTGGCTGCTGAACGACGTCGTGCAGGCGACCGTCTACCGCATGCGCCGCGACGTCGAGACCAAGCTCGACCGCCTGCCGCTGGCCTACTTCGACCGGCAGCCCCGCGGCGAACTGCTGAGCCGCGTCACCAACGACATCGACAACATCGCGCAGTCGCTGCAGCAGACGCTCAGCCAACTGCTGACGAACCTGCTGACGCTCGTCGGCGTCCTCGTGATGATGCTGTGGGTGTCGCCGATCCTCGCGGTGATCGCGCTGATCGCCGTGCCGATCTCCCTGGTCGCGGCCATGCTCATCGGACGCCGCGCGCAGGCCCGGTTCGCCGAGATGTGGAAGTCCACCGGCGACCTGAACGCCCAGATCGAGGAGGCCTACACCGGTCACGCGCTCGTGAAGGTGTTCGGGCGCAGCAAGGAGGTCGAGGCGTCCTTCCAGCGCGACAACGACCGGCTGTACTCGTCGTCGTTCTCGGCGCAGTTCATCTCAGGCCTGATGATGCCGGTGATGTTCTTCATCGGAAACCTCACCTACGTCGCGGTCGCCGTGGTCGGCGGCCTGCGCGTCGCGACCGGCCAGATGAGCCTCGGCGACGTGCAGGCGTTCATCCAGTACTCCCGGATGTTCACGCAGCCGATCACGCAGGTGGCGTCCATGGCGAACCTGCTGCAGTCGGGCGTCGCGTCGGCGGAGCGCGTCTTCCAGGTGCTGGACGCCGACGAGCAGACCCCGGACGCCGACGGCGTCCTACCCAGCCCGGTGCGCGGGCGGGTCGCGTTCGAGGACGTCTCGTTCAGCTACGTCCCCGAGAAGCCGCTGATCGAGCACCTCGACCTGGTGGCCGAGCCGGGCGCGACCGTCGCGATCGTCGGGCCGACCGGCGCCGGCAAGACGACCCTGGTGAACCTGCTCATGCGCTTCTACGAGGTGAACGCGGGCCGGATCACGCTCGACGGCGTCGACATCGCGTCCGTCCCGCGGGCCGACCTGCGCGGCAAGCTCGGCATGGTGCTGCAGGACACGTGGCTGTTCCACGGGACGATCGCCGACAACATCCGCTACGGACGCCTCGACGCCACCGACGACGAGCTGCGCGCCGCGGCGACGGCGACGTACGTGGACCGCTTCGTCCGGTCGCTGCCCCAGGGCTACGACACGGTCATCGACGAGGAGGGCTCGAACGTCTCCGCCGGCGAGAAGCAGCTCATCACGATCGCCCGGGCGTTCCTGGCCGACCCGTCCCTGCTCGTGCTCGACGAGGCGACGAGCTCGGTCGACACGCGCACCGAGCTGCTGCTCCAGCGCGCGATGGCCGCGCTGCGCACCGACCGGACCAGCTTCGTCATCGCCCACCGGCTCTCCACCATCAGGGACGCCGACACGATCCTCGTCATGGAGAACGGCTCCATCGTCGAGCAGGGCGACCACGACGAGCTGATGGCCGCGCAGGGCGCCTACTACCGGCTGTACCAGTCGCAGTTCCGGGCCGAGCAGGCCGAGGCCGACCCGGCGCCGGCCGGCGGGCACAGCTAGACCGACGCTTGGGGCGCGGCGTCCTCGGTGTCGGGGATGTCGTCCCAGGCGCGCCCGTCCCACCAGACGCGCCGCCCCTCCACGTCGTACCAGCCGGGCGCGAGCCCGGCGCGGGCGACGGGGGCGGCGTCCCCGGGCCGCGTGACGCGCGGGCCGACCTCGACGGCGCGGCGCCGCGACGGCCACAAAAGACCGACGAGCGTCGCGAGCCCACCGGCGGCGAGCACCATGAGGCCCCAGTCGGGCCGGGCGACCGCACCTTGGGCGTCCGCGCCGAGGGGCCGCAGGCTGCGGCCGTCCCACACCATCATCCAGCCGCCCAGCGTCATGACCAGCGAGGTGAGCGCGGCCAGCGGCGACACCGCGCGAACCACCAGGTGCGCCCGCGAGCGCCGAGCGAACCAGAGCCCCACCGCGAGCGCGAGCACGAGGCCCGCCCCGACGCTCTGCACGATCCGGTACGGCTGCAGGGCCAGGTCGGCGTCGAGCGAGCGGAGTTGGCCGCCGGCGTCCGCGACGAACCACGGCCCCCAGGCGCCCACGCCGAGCGCCACCGCCCCGACGGCGAGCAGCGCGGCGCTGACGGTGCTGGTGGAGCGTTCCTCGATCACGCGTCGATCGTACTGGGCTGACCCCGTTTCGTAGGTCCAGTCGTTATGAGAGTCGTCCTGTTGCCCG
>CALMAD010000417.1 GCA_937859105.1 uncultured Propionibacteriaceae bacterium | reverse complement strand
CTAACCCGGGCCACGCCGCCGGCGAACGGGAGAGCTCCTCGGCGACCCCGACGGACACGACGGTGGACTCCAGCCGCGCACGGATACCGGCCGGACGCCGGCCGCCCAGCGGCCGCGGGAGGCGTCTGGACGTGGGTCGTTTACACTGACCGGCCGTGACCTCAGCCGCCGACGATCGTCCAGCACCTCCCGCCGCCCCGGGCCGATCGGCCGATCATCCGGCCTATGCGGATACCGGTTCGACCCACTACGCGATGCTGCTAGCGCTCATGTGCGTCGTGGTGATCCTGTCGGGGATCGGCGCGGCGAAGGGCGTCGTCTTCGGGCCGATCATCACCGACGGCGGGTTCTTCCTGTTCCCGGCGGCGTACATTTGCGGCGACGTCATCAGCGAGATCTACGGCGGACGGGCCGCGCGCCGGGCGATCCTGGCGAGCTTCGGCGCGAACGTGCTGTCGGTGCTCTGCTACGCGATCATCATCGTGCTGCCGGGGTTCGACGACGCCTACGGCGTCCAGAAGCAGGCCGCGCTCGAGGTCGCGCTGGGTCCGGTGTGGCAGGTGGTGCTGGCGGGCATCCTGGGGTTCTTGGCGGGGCAGAACCTGAACACCCTCGTCATGGTCGCGATGAAGCGGCGGACGCGCGAGAAGCGGCTCATCGGACGCCTGGTCTCCTCGACCGGCGCCGGCGAGTTCGTCGACACGCTCGTGTTCTGCACGGTCGCCGCGACCGCGATCGGCATCACGACGGTCGAGCAGTGGGCCAACTACACGTTCTTCGGGTTCGTCTACAAGGTCGCCGTGCAGTACGCGGTCATGCCGATCACGGCGGCGGTCATCGGGTGGATCAAGAAGCGCGAGCCGACCTACCAGGCCGCCCTCGGGGCGGCGGCCGCGGGGGAGCCGGAGGCGTCCGGCCCGGACGCCCGCTGAGCCGCGGCGCCGACCCGGCGCGGGAGGCGTCCCAGGTCGGCGCGGAAGGCGCCGAGCACGGCGTCCGGATCGACGGAGGTCACCACGCGCGCGTTGGCCGGCCGCCCCCACAGGTGGCGCGCGTCGCGGACCGTCGTGCCGCGCGTGAGCTCGGACGCCGTCTCCACGCCGACCCACGTGGTGAGCGCCTCGAACGGGACGGCGTCGGCCGCGATCATCGCCGCGCACAGGTCGTGCACGGACGCGACGTAGCCGTACCCGTAGTCGGCGTGAAACTCGAAGTAGAACCGCAGCGCGTCGGCGACGAGGTCGAACCAGGCCGGCCCACCATCCGGCCCACCGGCCGGCCCACCATCCGGCCCACCACCCGGGACGCGGCGGGTGCGGTCGCGCTCGGGCGAGAGCCGCGGCTCGGGGACGCCGACGTCGCGGGCGAGGGCGTCCAGCCAGGCGGGCCGGAGCTCGACCGGCTCGGTGACGCCGAGGGAGCACACGATCGGCAGGCGTCCGGCGGGGAGGCCCTCGAAGGCGCGGTAGGTCTCGGCGGCGGCGTCGGGATCGACCCAGGCGTTCCACTCGGCGGTCGGCGTCGTGTTGCCCGGGTAGTCGAACGCGCCGCCCATGATGACCACCCGGCCGAGCAGGTCGGGGAAGCGCGGCTCGGCGCGCAGCGCGACCGCGAGGTTCGTGAGCGGGCCGGTGACGAGCAGGGTCGTCTCGCCCGGATGGGCGCGGACCTCGTCGAGCCACACGTCGAGAAACGGACGCCGCGACAGGGCCGCCGACGCAGGGACGGGCGCGTACCCCAGCCCCGCGGCGCCGTGGGTCTCGGGCGTGGTGGTCAGCGAGACGACCAGGGGCGCGGGCGTGCCGGGGGAGACCTCGACGTCCGGCCGCCCGCAAGCCGCGAGCACCGCCGCCGAGTTGACCGCGGCCTGATGGGCAGTCGTGTTGCCAGCGGAGGTGGTGACCGCGGCGAGGTGGACGTCGGGGCGGGCGGCGAGCCAGCACAGGGCGAGCGCGTCGTCGATGCCGGTGTCCACGTCAGCCAGGATTCTCACCCGGCCAGCCTAGGTCGTCGTTTCGGCCTGTCGGGTCACGCCTCCGGCTGCCCCTCCTGGAGGCGCGCGAGGTCGCGGCGGATGTAGCGCAGGTGGGCCCACTCCTCTTCCAGGATCGTGCGCACGCAGTCGCCGACGGTCGGCTGCCAGTCGTCGTCGGGGCCCCACGGGTTGTCGCGTGGCTCGCCCAACTGCTCCTGCGTGACGGTCGCCAAGAAGTCGGTCACCATCTGTTGGCGTTCGGCGCGGACGGCCGCGACCTCGTCGAAGTCGCGAGGCTCGCGCATCCGCGCCGGCACGACGCCTATCTCGGACGCCCCCGTGAAGAACTGCCCGATCTCGTGGAAGGGGTCAGGCTGCCGGCCGATGCCCGCGAGCAGCCACGCGTCCGTCGCGAGGATCAGGTGGCGCAACGTCTGCGACAAGGACCATTCGCCGCCGACCTGCACGTCGCGCAGGCCGGCGGGCGTCCCCTCGACGGTCGTGCGCCAGGCGTCCTGGACCGCGGACCAGCCGTCGCGCAGGCCCTCGGGGGTGCGTGCCTCCTGCAGCTCACGCCCGGGGAACTGACGATTCAGCTCGTCCCTCACGAACGGGACGACGTCCACCCCGTTGACGTACAGGCTGCCGAAGAACAGGTCGTGGCTGTCGACGTCGAGGCCGTCCAGGTCCACGCCGCGCATGGTCACCCCGCTCATGTCGCAGAACCGGAACGTCGCCCCCGTGAAGCGGGACCGAACGAAGGAGGCGCCGGTGAAATCGCCCGTGCGTGCGTTGGCCGTCATGCGACCAGTGTCCCAGCCCGGCGACCCCGTGCACAGCCCCTGCCGCGGCTGAGCGATGATCGGGGTCGCCCCGCGACCGGACGGGCGTCCCTAAGTGAACAAGTCGAATGGTCGCCCGCGCGGGGACGCCTCCTCGCCCTCGACGGCGCACCGCCCGCGAGCGAGAATTCGACCGTGACCTCAATCGTTTCATGGCGGCGGATCGGCCGGCCCGTGGAGGCGATTCCGCCGCAGCTCCGTCTGGCCCGCCAGGGCATCGACCCCCTCGAGCGGCACTGGGAACGCGACTCGCTGCAGTCCGGCGCACTCCCCGCGCTGCTGCTGGGGGTGGCGATTTTCGGCATCGGGTCGGGCCTCATCCCGTACCTGTCGTGGGGCGAGACGCCCGCCTGGTTGGACGCGCTCGGCGCCCTCGCCCTCGCGTACGCGCTGGGGTGGACGGTGTACGCGCTCTTCGTGCGGCATCGCGCGCTGCGCTTCGTGCATGAGTTGGACGCCGCGGCCGTCCAGCAGTTGGCCGTCGAGGCGCTCGACGAACTCGCCGGGCCGGTGGCCCGGCTGTCGCGGCTGTTGCTGCCGGGGTCGCCGGGGGCGATCGATCAGGTCGCGGTGACCTCGCGGGGCATCGTGCTGCTGGCCCCGCTCGACCTCCGGGGGAACCGGTCCCTGGACGAACTGGAGCAGACGTCCGGGCTGGGGCGGCAGGCGTCCCTGCTGCGGCAGCGCGCGCTCGCCGTGCGCGTGCTGGTCGGCTCGGAGATCCCCGTGGTGCCCGTGCTGCTCACCGTGAGCGGCACCGTGAACGACGGCCCCGCTCGCATCAACGGCTCCGAGCTCCACCTTGCGGACCTGCGCCAGTTCAAGCCCCTCGTGGACGCCCGGCCGCGGGTCGTCGGCGAGGACGACGTCCAGCGCATCGCCGGACGCCTGCGGCGCTACGCCGGCTGACGCCCGCGGGCGTCGCGCGGACCCTGGCGATCCGCACCGGGGCAGAGGGACGCCGCCCGCTAGAATGGACGCTCTCGGGGCGTTAGCTCAGCCGGTCAGAGCAGGGGACTCATAATCCCTGGGTCGCGGGTTCGAGCCCCGCACGCCCTACCTAAGAGATGCCTAGGGCGTGATGTCGGTTTGCTGGGTAATGAATGCGGTCATGACTCCCGCGCCGACCTGACCGACGATGTCGCCGATGGCGCTTGCGGCGCGACGGAGGCGGCCCTTCTCGTCGGGGTCGGAGGTCCGATCGGCTGCCTGCCGCATGATGCCCGCGAGGGCCTCCAAGGCGTCGTTGCCGTCCGGGTGTAGCCCGGTCATGAGGTAAGCCTCGCCCGCGACGTCATTGACCCAGAGAGGGCCCGACATCGTCGACTGAATCGCGACTAGTCGGCGGCGCTCTAGGGCTTGCAGGCCGTGCTCAACTTCCTCCTCCCCGAGGCCGGTCGCCTCTGCGAGTTCGCTGATCCGTGGCCTCCCGCCGGAATCAATGGCTTGGGTTGCCGCACGGAGGATGGGGAAGTCTCGGGATGCCCACACATCGTGCAGCTTCTCGGTTGACACTGATGCCTCCTGGATTAGTCGGTGACGTTAGCGAGCAACATATCCGCCGCGCCTGACAGTTCATCGATTGCTAACGCTCTTGGATTGGGCCCCGCGGGGTGGTGGACTTCGAGTGGATCTCGATGTCAGTCGCTGGCTTCGATTGTGGCGACGCTTTCAGTATTGCTGACGGGGTGAGTTTGGCGGCTCTTCATACCTGCGGTGGGTTTAGGGGCTACTCGTAGTTGAGTGTGGTGGGTCGTTGATGCAAGGGCTCGTGGCCTTGCG
>CALMAD010000416.1 GCA_937859105.1 uncultured Propionibacteriaceae bacterium | reverse complement strand
CACCCGCGCCTCGCCGACCGGATCCTGATCGACTCGCTCGACTCCGACGGCCACCTGACGGCCGTGAACACCGAGACGGGCGCGGTCGCCTGGCGCTCGCCCCAGCTCTACGACGCGCGGTGCGTGCTCGGCCATCCCACCGCGGTCGCGTGCCTGGTCAACGGGCAGATCACGCTGTACGACGTCGAGGACGGCCGCAAGCGCGACTCGTTCGCCGCCCCCGCCGCCGTCACCGGGCTCGCCGCGACGGACGCCGCCGTCTTCGCGCTCAGCTACGACCAGACCGTCAAGTCCCCGGTGACGCTGCGTCGGCTCGGCTGGAACGGCTCGGTCGCCTGGACGCGCGAGATCGCCCCCGCCGGCGACTACCTCGCCGACCGCGAGGGCCCCGCGCTCACGCTCGACGGCGACCGCATCGCCGTGACCGCGCAGGGCCCCGGCGGCGTCTCGGACGCCCGCGGGCTCGTCGTCAAGACGTCCGACGGCGCGCCCGTCGTCGCCCCCGGCTCCTACTCCTTCGCGGCCACCGGCGAGCTCGCGCTCACGCGCGACGACCAGACCACCCAGCTTTTCGATCGCGACGGGCACCCCGGCGTCTCACTGGGCGGAACACTTCTGCCCCTCGCGATGGACGCCGCCCGCGCCGACGCGCCCCTCGTCGCCGCGACCGAGGACGGGGTCACGCGCTTCGCGCCCAACGGGACGCCCCAATGGACGTCCACGGACGTCTCGCTCCCGAGCGCGGCGTGCGGGTCCGCGGTCCTCCAGGCGATGGATGGCCGCGTGACGGCCGTGGATGCGGCGTCCGGCGCGAAACTCTGGGAGGCGTCCGGCGGCATGGACGAACCCCGCCTCACCTGCGACGGCCCCCGCGTGGTGGCCACGTTCGACTCCGACGCCGCCCCCGATCCGAGCGATCACCCCGCCGCGGGCGCCTACGACCTGCGGTCGGGGGACGTGGTGTGGCAGGTCGCTGGGCTTCACCGGGTGTTCACGACCAGCCGCGGAATCGTCGACGCCGAGGCTGGATCGGCTACGCTCTATCGCTGAGCCGGAACCGCGACAACGCCTGTTCGTAAGGAATCTGAGCAATGCCGCTCACGCCGTCCCACCCCGTAATGCAACCCGATGCGTTGTGGTTTGACCACTCCGCTCGAGGGCGCATCATTGTATGTGGAGAGTGCACTCTCCACCGAGCAAGAGAAAGTTCGAACCCATGGGCAAGTACGACCTGCACACCGCCACGATCGGTGACCTCCTGCAGGATCCGGACGCGTTGGCCGTCATCGACCAATACGCGCCCGGTCTCGCGGCCACCCCGGCCGTCACGATGTTTCGCGGCATGAATCTCGAGTCCGCGCTCGGGATGGCGGGCGGGTTCCTGCCCGCCGACAAGGTCGAGGCCATCCGGCTCCAGATCGAGAGCCTCTGACGTGTGGCCCCTCAGCGGTTTCACCGATGAAGCCGCCTGGAGCCTGACACAGCAAATCGCTCTCGCGCGCGACGCCGGCCTCGACGGGATCGAGCTGCGGCGGGCCGGCGGGCGTCCGGTGGTGCGCTGGTCGCGGGCGGCCGTCCTCCGCGCCCGTGCCGCGCTCGCCGACGCGGGCCTGCAGGCGTCCTGCGTCGCGACCGGCATCGGCAAGGTGGGCCTCGGGCAGCCGCAACGCGCCCGCGTCGCCGAGCTCGACCGCGCGATCCGCGTCGCGCACGCGGTGGGGACGCCGTATGTACGCGTCTTCTCGTTCCGGGTGCCGGCGGGCTCGGAGAACCGGCACCTCACCCAGGCCGTCGACCGCCTCGGCGAGCTGGTGCGCCGCGCCGAGCAGGCGGACGTCGTGCTCCTGCACGAGAACGAGAAGGGCATCGTCGGCTCGTCGCCCGAGCGGTGCGCCTCGCTGGCGGCCGGCATCGACTCGCCGCATCTGCGGCTCATCCTCGACCCGGCGAACTTCGTGCAGTGCGGGTATCGGCCGGCGTCCGAGGCCTACCCGGCGCTGGCCCGGTGGGTCAGCTACCTCCACGTGAAGGACGCGGTCGCCGCGACCGGGCGCGTCGTGCGGGCGGGCGAGGGGGACGCCGAGTGGCCCGCCCTGCTCGCCGCGCTCCGCGCGGACTCGTTCGTGGGCACGGCGTCCGTGGAGCCCCACCTGGGTCTTGGCGGACGCGGCGGCCCCTGCCGGCCGCGCACGTGGCGCTCCGCGGTGGACGCCTACCGCGGCCTGCTGTAGCGGCCCCGTTCGCCCTCAGCCCTCGGCCGGGAGCCGGGCCACCACACCGTCCAGGATCAAGGCGACGCCCAACGCGTACCCACCGTCGCCACCCACCTGCCCCGGCTCCGCATGCCCGAACCGGGCCGAATCGAGCCGCGCCTGCTCCTCGGCGACGTAGCCGAGCACGAAGTGCAGCAGCGTCGCCGCGGCAGCGCGGGCCTCGTCGGGCGGCAGCCCCGCCGCCGCGAGCAACGTCGCGGGGTGGCGCGTCGGGTCGTGCCGGCTCAGATCGAAGCCCCGGGCGGTGGCCACGAGCTCGGCCGAGTCGCGCAGCGAGAGCAGCACCCGGCGCAGGTCGCGAGCCCACTCCTCGATCGCGGGGCGCCACCGCCCCAGCGGCTCGCGGACGTCCGCGAGGATCAGGTCGGCCACCCCGCCCAACAGCGTCTGCTTGTCGGGCACGTGGTTGTAGAGGGCTCCCGGCTGCACGTCGAGGGCCGTCGCGATGCGGCGCATGCTGAGATCCTGCAGGCCGTACTGCGCCAGGATCTCCCGGGCGGCCTCCAGGATCGCGGCCGTGCTCAAGGGCATGGCGGCAGCGTACCGGGAGGGAAGTGAACGACATTTTCATCGTGGTGAACGGTGTTCATTTCGCGTGGTAGGTTGCGCCCATGACCCGCTCCGCAGACCTGCTCGCACAAGACCGGGCGCGGCTCTGGCACCCGTACGCAAGCCCGTACGGCGTCGATCCCCTGTACCTGGTGCGCGAGGCGTCCGGGTGTCGGCTCGTGCTCGACGACGGTGCCCGCACCCACGAAGTCGTCGACGGCATGGCGAGTTGGTGGTGCATGATCCACGGCTACCGCCGCCCCGAACTGGACGACGCCCTCGCGCGGCAGGCGTCCCGCTTCAGCCACGTGATGTTCGGCGGCCTCACCCACGAGCCCGCCATCGCGCTCGCCGAGCACCTCCTCGCGCTGGCACCGGCGGGGCTGACCCGGGTGTTTCCGGCCGACTCGGGCTCGGTCGCCATGGAGGTCGCGCTCAAGATCGCCCGCCAGGTGGGCTGGAAGGCCGGGCGCACCCGCTTCGCCGCGCTGCGGGGGGCCTACCACGGCGACACATGGGGCGCGATGTCGGTGTGCGACCCCGACGGCGGCATGCACGCGATCTACGCCGGGCAGGTGCAGCAGCACGTCTTCCTCCCGCGGCCGCCGCGGTTCGACGCGCCGCCGGACGCCGTCTCGGCGTGGGAGGCCGAGGCGTCCGCCCTGATCGAGGAACACAGCCGCGAGGTGGCGGCGATCGTGGTCGAGCCGATCCTGCAGGGCGCCGGCGGCATGTGGCCCTGGGCTCCCGGGGCGCTGCAGCACTTGCGGGCCCTCGCGGACGCCCACGGCATGCTGCTCATCGCCGACGAGATCGCCACCGGGTTCGGCCGCACCGGACGCCTGTGGGCGTGCGACTGGGCGGGCGTCCGGCCGGACGTGCTCGCCGTCGGCAAGGCCATGACCGGCGGCTACCTGACCCAGTCGGCCGTGCTCACCACGGACGCCGTCGCGCGCGGGCTGGCCGAGTCGCCGGCGGGCGTCCTCATGCACGGACCCACCTTCATGGCCAACCCGCTGGCCAGCGCGGTGAGCGTCGCGTCGCTGGGGCTGATCGCGTCCGGGTCCTGGCGCGACGACGTGGCGCGCGTCGAGCGCGTGCTGCGCGCCGAACTCGCGCCGCTGGCGTCCCACCCGCGCGTGAGCGAGGTCCGGGTGCTGGGCGCGACCGCCGCCGTCGAGCTGACCACGCCCGTCGACCTGCCGGCAGCGACGCGCGCCGCCATCGCGGCCGGCGTGTGGCTGCGCCCCTTCCGCAACCTCGTCTACGCGATGCCCCCGTACGTCGCCTCCGACGCCGAGTTGCGCACGATCGCCGGCGGCATCCGCGCCGCCATCGACGCCCAGGAGGACGCTCATGACCACTGACCTCGCCCACGGCATCACCCTCGTGACCGGCACGGACACCGACGTGGGCAAGACCGTCGCGACCGCTGTCTTCGCCAGCCACCTCGCCCAGCGCGGCGTCGACGTGGTCGTCTGCAAGCCGACGCAGACCGGCGTCGTCGGAGACGAGCCCGGCGACGCGGCCACCGTCGTCGCCTTGGCGGGCTTGCCCTCCAACCGCGTGCTCGAGTTCGTCCGGCTGCCCGAGCCGCTCGCCCCCACGACAGCGGGACGCCGCGCCGGCGTCCAGATCGGAAG
>CALMAD010000415.1 GCA_937859105.1 uncultured Propionibacteriaceae bacterium | reverse complement strand
CGGGCACGTGGGCGCGGGTTGGTCCGTGGACGCCGCCGGCGCGACCGTCGCCCAACTCACCCCCACCGGTCTGGACCGGCTGCTCGCGGACGCCTCCGCGCGCCCCGGGTCTGCGCGCCCCGGGTCCGCGCGCCCCGGGTCCGCGCTCGCCCCGGGGGCGACGTGCCTGATCGCCGGCGACGCGCTGTCGGCGTCCCTGCGCGACCGCGCCCGCGCGGCCGGCCTGCGCGTGGAGCACTACTACGGCGCGGCCGAGCTCTCCCTCGTCGCGTGGGGCACCTGCGCGGACGACCTGGCCCCCTTCACGCACGTCGAGGTGGACGTCCGCGACGGCGTCCTGTGGGTGCGTTCCCCCTGGCTCTCCCTCGGCCCGGCCCCCGGGACGCCTCAGGGTGCCTGGCGCGCCGACAGGCGCGGGTTCGCGACGGTCGGCGACCTCGGACGCCTGGACGGCGGCGTCCTGCGGGTGCTGGGCCGGCCGGGGTCGGTGACGACCGCCGGAGCGACCGTGACGCTCGCCCCGCTCGCGGTGGCGCTGTCGGAGCACGCGTCCGAGCCGGTCCGGCTGGTCGGGGTGCCGCACCCGCGGCTGGGGGAGGTGCTGACCGCGGTCGTCCGGACGCCCGCCGACCGTGACTCCGCCCGCGCGTGGGCCCGCCGGAACCTCTCCGGCGGCGAGCGTCCGCGCGCGTGGGTCATCGTCGACGAGCTGCCGGTCACGAAGGCCGGCAAGGTCGACCAGGCGGCGCTGGCCCGGAGGGCGGGCGAGATCCTGGCCGGGCGTCCGGCATCACCCTTGCCGGGGCCTCCGGCAGAAGACCCGGCCCATCACCAGGCGGGCGCTCGATGAAGCCCGTCATCGTCGCCGCCGCCCGGACGCCGATCGGCAACGCGGGCGGCTCCCTGAGGCACCTCACCGTGGACGCCCTCGCCGCCCCCGTCATCGCGCGGCTCTACGCGGCGTGCCCCGACCCGGACGCCCTGCGCGAGGTCGTCCTCGGCAACGTCCGCGGCCCAGGCGGTAACCCGGCCCGCTACGCGGCCCTGCGCGCCGGACTCCCGGACGCCGTCCCCGGGCTCACCGTCGACCGCCAGTGCGGCTCGGGCCTCGCCGCGATCGAGCACGCCTGGCTAGACCTGTCCGTGCGTCCGGGCTACGTCATCGCCGGCGGGGCGCAGTCGGTCTCCACCCAACCGCTGACGCTGTGGCCACCCGTCGGGGACGCCGCCCCCGTCGCCTACGAGCGCGCCCCGTTCGCGCCGCCCGAGACCGGCGACCCCGACATGGGCTTGGCCGCCGACCTCCTCGCCGAGGAGCGCGGCGTCGACCGCGCCAGCCAGGACGCTTACGCCCTCCGTTCCCACGAGCGCGCCGTCGCGGCTCAGCGTTCGGGGGCCTTCGATCGTGAGATCGTGCCCGTGCCCGTGCCCGTGCCCGTGCCCGTGCCCGTGCCCGTGCCCGTGCCCGGGGCGGGGGTGGGGGCGACCGAGTTCGTCACGCGCGACGAGCGCCCGCGTTCCGGGTTCACCCTGCAGCGTCTCGCTCGGTTCCGTCCCGCGTTCCGGAGCGGCGGCACCGTCACAGCGGCCAACTCGTGCGGCGTCAACGACGGGGCGGCGGGCGTCCTGATGGTGGACGGGGCCACCCACGCCCAGCTCGGGGTCCCCGGGCTGCGCGTCCTCTCGGTCGCGACCGCGGGCTGCGAGAT
>CALMAD010000414.1 GCA_937859105.1 uncultured Propionibacteriaceae bacterium | reverse complement strand
GCGTTCCCGATGAGGTTCACGGTCGTCTCGAAGCCGGCGATCAGCAGGAGACCGGCGGTGCGGTAGAGGTCGGCGTCCGTGATCGTGCCGGCGGCGCGGGCGTCCGCGAGGTAGGCCAGCGCGCTGCCCTCGGCAGGCGGGCCCTCCTGCAGCACGTCGGACAGGATCGTGAACAGCAGGTCGGCGCCGCGCCAGAGCTCGTCGGCCTGGTGCAGCGTCCGGACGCCGTCGAGGCTTGCCGCGACCTGGTCGCCGATGCGCAACAGCCGCGGCTCGTCACCCGCGGGGAGGCCGAGCAGCCGCAGGATCACGGCCATCGGCAGCGGCGTCGCGAACTGCCGCACGAGGTCGAACGACGACTCGTTCACCTCGTCGAGCAGGCGGTGCGCGACGTCGCGCACGAGCTCGGCGTACCCGCGCACCTGCGCGGGCCGGAAGGCCAGGGACGCCACCCGTCGCAGCCGCGTGTGGTCGGGCGGGTCGAGCATGAGGAACGAGTCGGTCAGCGGCGCGACCTCGGCGGTCACCGGGTCGATTCCCGCCGGCCGGTCGCGGGCGTCCCGGACGCCGAAGCGGCGATCCCGCAGCACCGCACGGCACGCTGCATACGACGTTGCCAGCGTGCCGAAACGGGTACGCCGGAAGCCGGACGGCGTCAGCAGCCGCCGGTGCAGCGCGTCGTGCTCGGCGTCCGGAAGGCCGGGCCGGCTGAGCAGCGCGAGCGGGTCGCGCGCCGCCCGCAGCGCTGCCAGGAGGGCGGCCTGGGCGGCGAGGATCGCCTGCGTCCGGGCACGCCCCGACCACGTCGCCAGCATCGCCGGATGCTCATGGATGGTCACCCGTGCAGCGTAGCGACCGGGGCGTGCACCGGACGCCGGATGGACGCCCCCGCTACGGCACCAGGATCGCCCGCCCACGGACGTTGCCGGCGTCCAGGTCGTCGAGCGCCCGCTGGAAGTCGTCGAGCGCGTACTGCTGCGTGTGCAGCGTCACCTTGCCCTGGGCGGCCAGCACCATCAGCTCCTGCAGGTCGGTGTACGAGCCGACGAGGTTGCCGATGAAGTTGATCTCGGTGGAGATGATGTCGATCGTCGGGACGTCGATGTTCTCGCCGTAGCCGATCACGTAGTAGTCCCCCGCCCGGCGCAGCATGGCGACACCCTCGGCGGTCGCCCCGCCCTCGCCCACGAAGTCGAGCACGGCCTCGGCGCCGTGGCCGCCGGTGAGCTCCAGCACCTTGTCGACGTGGGATCCGTCCGCGACGAACGTGTCGTCGGCACCGATCGTGCCGGCGAGCGCGAGCGCGTCCTCGTTACGGTCGACCACGACCAGCCGCGCGGGCGAGAGCGCCTTCATCACCTGGATGCCGATGTGCCCCAGCCCGCCCGCGCCGATCACGACGCACACGTCGCCGGGGCGCAGCCTCCGGGCGGCCTTCGCGGCGGCGTGATAGGCGGTGAGGCCGGCGTCCGCGAGGGCCGCGACGTCGGCGGGCTCGAGGGAGGCGTCCAGCTTCACGCAGCTCCGCGCGGACGTCCGCAGGTATTCGGCGTAGCCCCCGTCGCAGTCGATGCCCGGGAAACGGTTGTTCTCGCAGTGCACGTCGTCGCCGAACCGGCAGGCCCGGCACAGCCCGCACGTCACCAGCGGGTGCAGGATCACCTTGTCGCCGGGCTGCACGTTCGTCACGGCGTCCCCCACCGCGTGCACCCAGCCGACGTTCTCGTGCCCGATGACGTACGGCAGCGGCACGTGGGTCTTCGGCTCCCACTGGCCCTCGAGGATGTGCAGGTCGGTGCGGCACACCCCGGCGGCACCGATCTTCACGATCACGTCGAGCGGGCCCTCGATCACCGGCTCGGCGACGTCGTCCAGCTGCAGGTTCTCGTGGTAGCCCACGACACGGACGGCTTTCATGGCAGTACCCCTTTCGCCCGGGCCACGTTGCCCGGACCACCACCTTCGCAAGCGAAAGCCCTGCTGGGAAGCCCCTTCTTTCGAGGACGCCGCGGCGTTCGCTGGTTCTCGCGCGCGCCCGCGCGCCCGCCTCAGCCCTCGGGCTTGAGCAGCGGGAACAGGATGGTCTCGCGGATGCCGGCGTTGGTGAACAGCATGATCAGGCGGTCGACGCCCATGCCCAGGCCGCCCATCGGGGGCGCGCCGAACTCGAGGGCGCGGAGGAAGTCCTCGTCGAGCTCCATAGCCTCCTCGTCGCCGTGGGCGGCCTTGCGGGACTGCTCGGTGAGCCGCTCCCGCTGGACGACCGGGTCGATGAGCTCGCTGAAGCCGGTGCCGCGCTCCATGCCGCCGATGATGAGATCCCACGCCTCGATGAGGCCCGGCTTGCTGCGGTGGGGGCGTGCGAGCGGCTGCGCGATGGCCGGGTAGTCGCAGACGAACGTCGGCTGCAGGAGGCCGGGCTCGACCAGTTCGCCGAACAGCTCGACGGCCAGCTTGTCGGAGCCCCAGCCCTCGTCGTACTCGACGCCGTGCTCGTCGGCGATCGCCCGCATCTCCTCCACCGGGGTGTCGATCGAGACCTCCCGGCCGACCTTCTCCGACAGCCCGTCGTACACCGGAAGCCAGCGCCACTCGGCGTCGAGGTCGATCACGCCGGCCGGCGTCTCGATCCGGCGCGAGCCGACGGCGTCCGCGGCGTCGAGAATCACCTGCCGCATGGTCTCGGCGATGCCGCGCTGGTCGGTCCACGCCTGGTAGCACTCGAGCATCGTGAACTCGGCGGAGTGCGAGCTGTCGATGCCCTCGTTGCGGAAGATGCGGCCCATCTCGTAGACGCGGTCGGTGCCGCCGACCATCGCGCGCTTCAGGTGCAGCTCGAGCGCGATGCGCAGGCTCATGTCGATGTCGAACGCGTTGAGGTGCGTGTTGAACGGGCGCGCGGCCGCCCCGCCGTGCACGAGCTGCAGCGTCGGCGTCTCGACCTCGAGGAAGCCGAGCCGGTGCATCGTCTCGCGGATGCTGCGCGTGATCGCCGCCCGCGTCCGGACCATCGCGCGCGACTCCTCGCGCACGATCAGGTCGGCGTAGCGCTGGCGGACGCGCGACTCCTCGGACAGGTCGGCGTGCAGGTTCGGCAGCGGCCGGACGGCCTTGGACGCCAGCGACCAGCCGGTCGCCATGACGGACAGCTCCCCGCGGCGCGACGAGATGACGCGCCCGGTGACCGAGACGAAGTCGCCGAGGTCGACGTCGTCCTTCCAGGCCTGGAGGGACTCGGCGCCGACCTCCCCGAGCGAGAGCATCACCTGGAGGCGTCCGCCCTCGCCGTCGGGGGTGAACTGGTCGGCGAGCGTCGCGAAGCACAGCTTGCCGGTGTTGCGCTGGAACATGACGCGTCCGGCGACGGAGACGACGTCGTCGGTCTCCTCCCCCGCCGTGAGACCGCCCCAGCGCTCGCGCACCTCGGCGAGCGAGTGCGTGCGCGGGGTCTCGACCGGGTACGGCTCACGCCCCTGCCCGATCAGGCGCGCCCGCTTGTCGAGCCGCACCTGCACCTGCTCGGAGAGAGACGGCTGGGAGGCGGACGCGGCGGGCTGCTTGGAATTCACCCCGACAGCCTAGCGACGCTCACGGTTCACGTCGTCACCGGCCGTCGGCCGGAGCCTCGGCGTCCGGGGCGGCGTCGGAGCCGGTCAGCGTCGCGAGGACGTCCTGCGCGCCGGTGAGGTGGTCGACGAGCTCGTCGACGCCCCGCAGCACCGTGTCGGGACGGTAGGGGTACTGCAGCATCGACTCGCGCGTGGTCACGCCCGTCAACACGAGCACCGTGTGGAGCCCCGCCTCGATGCCGGCGACCATGTCGGTGTCCATACGGTCGCCGATCATGCCCGTGTCCTCGGAGTGCGCGCCGAGACGGTTCATCGCGGAGCGGAACATCATCGGGTTCGGCTTGCCCACGATGTAGGGCTGCTTGCCGGTCGCGGTCGTGATCATCGCGGCCACCGCGCCGGTCGCCGGGTTCAGGGCGCCGTTGTTGCCGGGGCCGTTCGGGTCGGGATTGGTCGCGACGAACCGGGCGCCCTTGTCTATGAGCCGGACGGCGGTGGTGATCGACTCCCACGACAAGACGGTGGACTCGCCGAGCACGACGAACGCCGGGTCGGCGTCGGTCATGATGAAGCCCGCCTCGTACAGGGCGGTCGTCAGACCGACCTCGCCGATGACGTAGGCGGTCTTCTCGCCGGGCTGCCGCCGGAGGAAATCGGCGGTGGCGAGGGCGGACGTCCAGATGTTCTGCTCGGGGACGTCCAGGCCCGTGCGGCGCAGGCGCGCCGCGAGGTCGCGGGCCGTGAAGATGGAGTTGTTGGTCAGCACGAGGAACGGCATGTCGTGATCGCGCCAATGCTTGATGAGTTCACGGGCGCCCGGGAGCGCCTGGTTGCCGTGCACCAGCACGCCGTCCATGTCGGTCAGCCAACACTGGATGTCGGATAGCTTTCGCATACCTCCATTGTCCATTTCTAGTCCTCATAACCAATCAGTTTCACCGTTGTTGCCAGCTTTGCTCGGCCCGTCCTCCGACACGCGCCGAGGAGCCTGTCTATCGTGCTGGGGTGAACTTCTCGCGACGCGCAGGCCTCCTGGCGGGGCTGGGTCTCCTCGGCGGGGTCGCCGCCGGCTGCTCGGCCGGGCCGGCGGCGTCCTCCCCGGCTGGATCCCCATCCGGCTCCCCGACACCCGCGGACCCCGCTTCTGCAAGCACCGGCGCGTCCCCGACGCCGACGCCCTCAGCGTCCGCCGCCGACCCACTGCCCCGCGGCCCGGTGAACGCGCTGCTGTGCGGCACCGACTCCCGGACGCCGGGCGCGAACACCGGCAACGCGGACGCCATCGTGCTCGCGCAACTCTCAGCCGACCGGACGCGGCTGGCGCTCGTCTCCGTCACGCGCGACTCCTACGTGCCGCTCGCCACCGGCGCCCGCGGGAAGATCAACGCCGCCTACGCACGCGGCGGCGCGGACGGACTGAAGCGCACCGTCTCGACGCTCTTCGGCGGCCTGGCCATCCCCTACACCGCCCAGACCGACTTCACCGACTTCATCGAGCTCACCAAGCTGCTCGACGGGTTCACGGTGAACAACCGCGTGGCTTCGTCGGTGACGAGCTCGGTCACGGGCACGGTGACGCGCTTCCCCGCCGGACGCCTCACCCTCCACGGCGCCGACTGGCTGATCTACGCGCGCCAGCGCAAGGGACTGCCCCGCGGCGACCTCGACCGCGCCGAGCGCCACCGTGCGGTGCTCGCCGGCATGCTCGCGCGGGTGAAGGAGATCGCCGCCACCGACCCCGTCCGGTTCGCACGCCTGGCGGCGTCCGCCTGGACGAAGGTCCGGGTCACCGGGCCGCTGACCGCCGCCCAGGTTCCCGCGCTGGGCGTGGTGCTCGGACGCCTCGACGCCCGCTCGGTCACGTCGCTGCAGGTGCCGGTGGCCGGCTATCGAACCGTGGGCGGCGCGTCGGTGAACATCCTGGACGCGGCCAAGACCCGCGCGCTCGGCGCGGCCCTGCGGGCCGGGGACGTCCGGGCGTACGTGCAAGCCAACAGCACATCGTAGGAGGTCTTGCACGGCCGGCCCGGACTGGGCGTCCCGGACGACCGGGCGTCCGCGGGGACTCGACGGTGGTTGCCCCGGGCGGCTTTACTGGGGCCATGAAGAAGCTCATCAATGACGCCGCCGACGTCGTCGCTGATGCCCTTCGGGGTATCGAGGCCGCGCACGGCGACCGCGTCCGCGTCGATCACGACCATCACATCGTCTACCGCGCCGACGCGCCCGTGCAGGGCAAGGTCGGCCTCGTCTCCGGCGGCGGCTCGGGCCACGAGCCGATGCACGGCGGGTTCGTCGGGCCGGGCATGCTGGACGCCGCCTGCGCCGGCGAGGTGTTAACCTCGCCGGTCCCCGAGAAGAGGCAGGGCGCGACCGAGGGCGGCGCCGCAGGAG
>CALMAD010000413.1 GCA_937859105.1 uncultured Propionibacteriaceae bacterium | reverse complement strand
CGAGGGGCTCCCCTCTCGATGGGCAGCGGGTGAGCGGGAACACGATTTCCGTCGCGCGGCCGCCGCGCTCAATCCCCAGGGGATACCGTGACCACCTCACCATCCACGCTCGAGACTCATGCGGAGAATCCGCTGATCCCGGCCAAGAAACGCATCGGCGATCGGGTGTTCTCCAGCCTGTCCACCGGCTCGGGCATCATCATTCTCGTCATCCTGGCCCTCGTCGCGGGGTTCCTGCTCATGCAGGCGTTCCCGGCGCTCACCTCGACGCCCGCGCAGCTCACCGCCCAGGGCTACGGGCCCTTCTTCTCCTGGGTCGCCCCGTACGCGTTCGGCACCGTCTGGTCGTCGTTCCTCGCGCTGCTGTTCGCGGTGCCCGTCGGCGTCGGCATCGCGCTGTTCATCTCGCACTACGCGTCACGCAAGCTGGCCCAGCCCATCGGGTACGTCATCGACCTGCTGGCGGCCGTCCCATCCGTCGTCTACGGCCTCTGGGGCGCCAACACGTTCGCCCCCGAGATCAACCGGGCGTGGATCTGGCTGAACCACAACCTGCACTGGTTCCCGCTGTTCGGCGGGCAGGCGTCCGGAACGGGCCGCACGATGCTGACCACCGCGCTCGTGCTGGCCGTCATGGTGCTACCGATCATCACGTCGCTGTGCCGCGAGGTGTTCCTGCAGACCCCGAAGCTGCATGAGGAGGCGGCGCTCGCGCTGGGCGCCACGCGCTGGGAGATGATCAAGATGTCCGTCTTCCCCTTCGCCCGCGCCGGCATCGTGTCGGCCGTCATGCTGGCCCTCGGCCGCGCGCTCGGCGAGACGATGGCCGTGGCCATGATCCTGTCCGGCACCAACAACATCAACTTCCAGGTGCTGACCTCCAACAACCCCAACACGATCGCGGCGACCATCGCCTTGAACTTCCCCGAGGCGTACGGCCTGCGCACCAACCAGTTGATCGCCGGCGGCCTCGTGCTGTTCGTCATCACGCTGGCCGTGAACATGGTCGCCCGCTGGATCGTGAACCGCCGCAAGGAATTCTCGGGAGCCAACTGATGTCCACCTCCACCACCTCGGCCCCGGCGCGCCCCAGCGCCACGAATCCCTTCACGGCCGGCAAGCTGCCCCGCTGGGCCCCGCCCGTGACGCTCGTCGTGTCCCTCATCGTCGGTCTGCTGGCGACACTCGCCCTCGGTGGGCTGAACGTCGTCGGCGGTATCGCCCTCGGCGCGGTGCTCTACCTCGTGGCCATCCAGGTGTGGTCGACCGTCGTCGAGGGCGGGCGCAAGGCGTCCGACCGGATGGCCTACCACCTGGTCGTCGGCGCGTTCATCATCGCCCTGATCCCGCTCTTCTGGCTGATCTTCGCCACGCTCGCGCGCGGCCTGCAGCGGTTCGACGTGACGTTCTTCACCTACTCGATGCGCAACGTGATCGGCGACGGCGGCGGCCTCGCGCACGCCCTCTCGGGCACGCTGTGGGTCACCGGCATCGCGACCCTGATCTCGGTGCCCATTGGCCTGCTGACGGCCGTCTACCTGGCCGAGTACGGGCACGGCGCCCTGGCGCGCGGCATCACGTTCTTCGTCGACGTCATGACGGGCATCCCCTCCATCGTCGCGGGCCTGTTCGCCTACGCGCTGATGACCCTCTTGATCGGGCCCGGCACGCAGAACGGCCTGTCCGGCGCGTTCGCCCTGTCGGTGCTGATGATCCCGGTGGTCGTCCGGTCGACCGAGGAACTGCTGCGGATCGTTCCCAACGAACTGCGGGAGGCGTCCTATGCTCTGGGCGTGCCGAAGTGGAAGACGATCCTGCTGATCGTCATCCCGACGGCGATCTCGGGCATCGTGTCGGGCGTCATCCTCGCGATCGCCCGCATCATCGGCGAGACCGCCCCCCTGCTCGTCTCGGCCGGCTTCACCGACAGCGTCAACAACAACCCGCTCGGCGGGCCCATGATGACGATGCCGGTGTTCGTCTACACCCAGTACGCCTACCCCGGGGTGCCTCCGGAGCCGTATCACGCCCGCGCATGGGCCGGCGCCTTGACCCTGATCCTGCTCGTCATGGCCCTCAACCTGGTGGGCCGTCTGATCGCCCGCCACTTCGCCCCCAAGGCCGGGCGCTGACCACCCGGTACGGGAGAAAGAAACCGACATGTCCAAGCGAATCGAAGCTCGCGACCTCAACATCTACTACGGGAAGTTCCGGGCGGTGGAAGACGTCAACATGACGATCGAGCCGCGCTCGGTGACGGCGTTCATCGGGCCGTCCGGCTGCGGCAAGTCGACGGTGCTGCGCACCCTGAACCGCATGCACGAGGTCATCAACGGCGCCTACGTCGAGGGCGAGGTGCTCCTCGACGGCCACAACCTGTACGGCCAGGGCGTCGACCCGGTCGAGGTGCGCCGCCAGATCGGCATGGTGTTCCAGCGGCCGAACCCGTTCCCGACGATGTCCATCAAGGAGAATGTGCTGGCGGGAGTCCGGCTGAACCACCAGAAGGTGTCCGGCTCCAGCCAAGACGACCTCTGCGAGCAGGCCCTGCGCGGCGCCAACCTGTGGGAGGAGGTCAAGAACCGGCTCAACCTGCCGGGGTCCGGCCTCTCCGGCGGCCAGCAGCAGCGTCTCTGCATCGCCCGCGCCATCGCGATGCGCCCCGACGTCCTGCTGATGGACGAGCCGTGCTCCGCCCTCGACCCGATCTCGACGCTCGCCATCGAGGACCTGATCGGCGAGCTCAAGGAGAACTACACGATCGTCATCGTGACCCACAACATGCAGCAGGCCGCACGCGTCTCCGACCAGACCGGCTTCTTCAACATCGCCGGCACCGGCGCGCCGGGCAAGCTCATCGAGATGGGCCCGACGGAGAAGATCTTCTCCAAGCCCGACGTCCAGGCGACCGAGGATTACATCACCGGCCGGTTCGGGTAACGGACCCCCGCCTCCGTGAGCCCCCTTCGGCACGCGGACGCGGGACCGCGCGCCGTGCAGCCGGCGCGCCG
>CALMAD010000412.1 GCA_937859105.1 uncultured Propionibacteriaceae bacterium | reverse complement strand
CGAGCCGGTAGGGGGCGTCCGATGAGCACCGACACGTCGAGGGCCGCCGACCCGCAGCTCGAGGTCGAGCGCGACCTGCACGACGAGCCCCTCCTGCCGCGGGGGCAGCGGCGCCTCACCGCGGGCGACCTGCTGCGGCGCGTGTATGCGTTCTTCTACAACAAGCGCGTCGGCCTGCTGCTGATCCTGGCCATGTGCTTCCTGACGCTGCTGGGCGTCCTCGTCGTGCAGGCGCCGGACGGCGTCCGCGACAACCCGCAGCAGTGGGCGTCCTTCCTCGACTCGGTGCGCCCGCGCTACCGCGGGCTGACCGACCCGATGGGCGCGCTCGGCGTATTCACGATCTTCAGCTCGATCTGGTTCCGGGTGACGACGATCCTGCTCGCGCTGAGCATTCTGGCCTGCACGCTGCACCGCATCCCGCTGCTGTGGCGCAACGCCACGCAGCCGCACATCCACGTGCGCGACGCGTTCTTCACCCACGCGCGCGTCCGCGACACCGTGCGCATGGACGCCGCCCCCGCCGAGGCGCTCGCCGAGATCGAGGCGGGGCTGAAGAAGCAGCGGTTCCGCCTCACCGCGGACGACCGCGGCCCCGGCCTCAGCGTCTACGCCGACCGCAACCGGTTCATGCCGTTCGGCACGGCGGTCGCGCACCTGGCGTTCATCGTGATCCTGCTCGGGGTCTTCGTGACCTCCTCGACGGGCTTCGTGGATTCGAGCTTCCCCGTCACCGTCGGTTCGCGCGCCGACGTGGGCCACGACACCGGGCTGACCGTGGAGGCGCGCTCGTTCTCCGACACGTATTACCCCGACGGACGCCCCTCCGACTACGCCGCGGATCTCGCCCTCTACCGGGGCGGGCAGCAGGTGGCCGAGCAGATCGTCCGGGTGAACTCGCCGCTGCGCTACGACGGCGTCACGTTCAACCAGGCGTACTTCGGCATCGCGGCCGAGATGGCGATCACGGACGCCTCGGGCCGCGAGCTGTACCGCCAAGGCGTCCCGCTGGACTCGCAGACCCAGGACGAGAAGCACGTCTTCGGCAAGTTCATCGTGCCCGGGCAGAACCTGGAGATCTACATCGTGAGCCCGGCGTCCGGGCAGGTGGACGACGACATCGCGGCGGGTCAGATGCGCGTCGAGGTGTACCAGATCGACTCCACGACGCCGCTCGCCGCCCAGGTCATCAACCAGGGCCAGGCGACGAAGATCGGCGACCTGACCTACACGTTCGCCCGGGAGCGGCAGTTCACCGGGTTGATGGTGTCGCGCGACCCGGGCGCGATCTGGGTCTGGATCGGCCTCGGCCTGCTGCTCGTCGGCATCTGCGCGACGATGTTCCTGCGGCACCACCGCATCTGGGTCCGGGTCACCGAGGACGCCGACGGCGGCAGCCTCGTGAGGGCCGGCTCGCCCGACCGCTACGACTACACGTTCGATCACCGCTTCCACGACTTCTTCGGCTCACTCGGGGAGCCGGTCGCGGAGCAGGCCGAGGAGAGGGGAGCCCGCGATGCTTGATTTCTCGCGGTACACGCTGTTGGTGGGCACGCTGCTGGTCGCGCTCGCCGCGATCGTCTACCTGCTGGCGCAGGTCTCCAGCCCGAAGAACGCACGGGTTGAGGGCGGCGTCCGGGAGCGTGAGTTGGCGGGCGTCGGGGCGCGCGGACGCGGTCGCGGGGCGTCCACCATTGACGCCCGGGCCGCCGCGCCGGCGTCCCGTACCGGACGCCTCACCCGCGCCGGCTACCTGGTCGCGCTGGTCGCGGGGCTGTTCCTGACGGCGTCCCTGTTCGCCCGCATCATGGTGACCGGCCACGCGCCCTTCACGAACCAGCACGAGTTCGCGACGTCGTTCGCCTGGGGCATCATGGTGAGCTTCTTGTACTTCCAGTGGCGGTACAAGGTGCGGTCGATGGCGCTCGTCGTGCTGCCGCTCGTGCTGGTCGTGCTGATCTACGGGTTCAACCAGCCCTCCGACGTCGAGCCGCTGATCCCGGCCCTGCAGAACAACCTCATGCTGACGCTGCACGTGATCACGGCGGTGCTGGCCTACGGGGCGGCAGCTGTGTCGTTCGCGGCGGCGGTGCTGTACCTGATCCACCCCTACCTGCACTGGAAGGGGATGCCGAGCGCCGAGTTGCTCGACGAGATCGGGTATCGGGCCGTCGTGTTCTGCTTCCCGCTGCTGACGGTCATGATCGGACTGGGCGCCGTGTGGGCCGACATCGCGTGGGGCCGCTACTGGAGCTGGGACCCGAAGGAGACGGCGTCCCTGGTGACCTGGCTGATCTACGGCGCCTACCTGCACGCGCGCGTGGTCGCCGACTGGCGTGGGCAGCGGTCCGCGTGGCTGCTCGTGGTCGGCTTCGGCGCGGTCGTGTTCACGTTCCTCGGCAACCACTTCTTCGGCGGCCTGCACTCCTACGGGTAGGCCGACGCGGTGAGCAGTCGTCCGGACGAGCGGAATCGCGACCAGCGAGGGAAACAGATGAAGGAATCGAGCACGCCGGCGAACGTCGTCGACGAGGAGGACGCCGACGCCCCCGGTGCCAAGAAGCGGAACTTCGGCACGTTCGCGATCCTGGGCGCCATCGCGCTGCTGATCATGGTGGGCGTCTACATGATCCAGAAGCCGGGGCAGCAGAACGCGCAAAGCGGCGCCGTCGCGAGCGTCCAGGTGAGCGCGGCCCCCGGGGCCAAGGCGCCCGCCGTGGGCGACGTCGCGCCCGGGTTCACCAGCACGACGCTCGACGGCAAGCGGGTGTCGCTGGCGGAGTTCAAGGGCAAGCCGGTGTGGCTGGCGTTCGGAGCGACGTGGTGCGCGCCCTGCCGCGTGGAGGCGCCCGACATCCAGGCCGCCTACGAGAAGAACAAGGCCAACGGGACGACGATCCTGGCCGTCTACCTCTCCGAGAGCCCCACGGCGGTGCGCGATTACACGTCTCGCGTCGGGCTCACGTACACGCACATCCCCGACCCGCAGACGACGATCGCGGGGGAGTACCAGGTGTCCGGCATCCCGGTGCACTACTTCATCGGGCGTGACGGCGTCGTGAAGAAGGTGCACGTCGGCATCCTGTCGCCCGCGCAGATCCAGGAGAACCTCGCGCTCATCCAGCAGTAACGCGGACGCCGCGCCGCCCAGGCGCGGCCCCGCGGGGGCGTCCCTTTGGTATCGGTGGGTTCGAAGACTGTGGTTTGCTCACGAGGTGTGAGCAAACCACGACGCTGGCCGTGGCGCCGTCGTAAGGGGCGCCGTGGGCGTCTCGGCGGCCCGCGTCAACGCCCCAACGGCTCGACCGTGCGCGCCCAGTCGACGAGTTGTTCCAGGGAGTCGAAGCGCCAGTCGTGCTCGATGGGGGCGTCCGGGAGGGTCGGGATGACGACGGTCGGGATGCCGGCGGCGATCAGGGCGTGCGCGCCGGGCGGGGAGTCTTCGACGCCGAGCGCCTGCGTCGGGTCGGCGCCCAGGCGGTGGCACACCTCGAGGTAGACGTCGGGCGCCGGCTTGGGCTGGGCGACCTCGTCGCCGGAGATCATGACGTCGGCGTACTGCGCGAGGCCGGCGCACTCGAGCTCGATGCGGAGGTTGTCGGGGCGGGCGTTCGAGCCGACGCCGCACGGGACGCGTCCGGCGAGGGCCTCGAGGACGTCGCGGGCCCCCGGCAGCGGGACCGTCTCGGTGCGAAGGCGGCGCTGAGCGATCGTGAGGAGCCGGCGTCCGAGTTCGTCGACGTCGTCGGTGCCGGCGACGCCCGCGAGGACGACGAGGCTGTCGTCCCAGGACGACCCGAGGAGCAGCTTGCGATGCTCGTGGTCGAGGCGGGCGCCGTAGCCGGCGATCACCTCGTGCTCGGACGCGGCCCAGATCGGTTCGGTGTCCACGAGGACCCCGTCGCAGTCGAAGACGACACAGCTGACCCGGGTGGGGAGATCGCGCATGCCCTCATCCTGTCAGGACGCCGCGCCCGCGGGCCAGCCGGCCCTCAGGGGGCGGGGGTCGGCGTCCCGGTGCGCAGCACGAAGTCGCGCAGGGAGTAGCCGGCGATGAGCTCGTCCCACCCCAGGTCGGGCTCGCGGACGACCGTGAGACCCAGCGGCAGCAGCCGCGTGAGCAGCATGTCGGTCTCCTGGATCGCCAGGGAGTTGCCGGGGCACTTGTGGGGGCCGTCGCCGAAGCTCATGACCTCTTCGCCGATGCCGCGCGGCAGGTCGCGGCCCGGACGCAGGGCGAGCGGGGCGTCCCCCACCGTGCGCTCGTCGGCGTTGGTCTGCCGGACGAACAGGTCGATGAGCTCGCCGGCGGCGATCGTGTGGGTCTGGCCGGCGTCCGTGACCTCGAGGGGACGCGTCGCGCGACGGTACAGGTGCCCGACGATGGGCTCCAGCCGCAGGATCTCGTGGAGGATCAGGTAGCGCTCGCGCTCCTCGCCCGCGAGGTAGCGGGCGCGCAGGGCGTCGTCGTCGAGCAGGTGCCAGGTGGCCATCGAGATGAACTCGCGCGTCGTCACCATGCCGGCGGCCCCGTAGGTGACGCACTCGATGAGGATCTCGCGGTCGGTGTAGCCCTGGTCGATCAGGTGGCTGATGACGTCTTCCTGCGCCTCGGCCTTGCGGGCGCGGATGGCCGGGCGCACGTCGAAGAGGTAGAAGGTGGCCATCGGCAGGTTGCCGGTGATGACGGCGCGGAGCTTCTCGAAGCGGTTGCGGCCGCCGTCGGCCTGGGTCGCGTCGAAGGACGGCTGGTCGAAGAACCGCTCCAGCCGCCGGCTCATCGGGCGGATCGGGGAGTCGGTGAGCCCGATCACCTGCACGGCGACCTCGACGGAGTAGCGCAGGGAGAGCTGGTCGAGCCGGAACGTGTCGGACGCCGTCGCCTCGGCGACCAGTTCGTCGGCGAAGGTCTCCATGAGGTCGCGGTACTTGGTGGAGACGGTCTTGGGGGCGAAGTAGCGGGCGGTCATCGAGCGCTGCTGGCGGTGGGGCTCGCCGTCCATGAACAGGATCGGACGCCTCTTCATCGCCTTCTCGGGGATGGTTTCGGACGCGAACCCGGCCTGGGTGGTCGCGTCGCGTTCACGGAGCACCTGGCGGACGGCCTCGGTGGAGCGGAGGCGCCAGACGCCGTCGTCGTCGCGCTCGACGGCGGGGCGGTTGGCCTCGCCCGGACGAACGGACTTGCGGTCGTTGTCGATCGTCATGTTCGCAGGCTACTGCCCGCGGGTGTTACAGGCTGGGGTTGCGCCATTCCCACAAGGTGCCCGGACGCCCGCGGCCCAGCACGACCTTCTTGTGGCTCACGCCGAGTCCTTTCACCGAAGCCAGGCGACGGTTCAGGTTGCCGCGGTCGGGGGAGGAGCCGGTCAGCGAGCGCGTGATCGCGACGGCCGCCGAGACCGGGAAGGCCGGACCCGTCAGCGCCTGGGTGAACGGGATGTTGCGCCACAGGCGCTCGACGAGCAGCGGCCGGCACTCGGCGACGATGCGGTTGTGGTCGAACGCGAGCTGGGGCACCTCGTCCAGCGGGAACCACTGGGCGTGCCCTTCGCCGTCGCCGACGCCCCACATGGCGATCGACAGGGTGAAGCCGCGCGGATCGCGCGTCGGCTCGTCGAAGACGGTGAGCTGCCCGTGCGCGCGCAGTTCGCAGCCGAGCTTGGCGGCGACGGCGCGCTCGGCGGCGTCCGCGAGGCGCTCGCCCTCCCACAGGACGACGCCCGGCAGCGCGAGCTGGTTGATGTAGGGCTCCGACGCCCGCGGGGCGACGCCGACCTCCACATGGCGGGACGCGGAGTTGTACCGGAGCGACAGCACGTCGACAGAGACCTTGGAACTGACCGGACCATTCATCGAACGTCTCCAGGATCGGGAACCCCGCCAGGATACCTAGATATTGGTGGGTTCAACAATATTCGCCGGGGTGAGGTGACCCCGGTGTCGGCTCCCCGTCCCCGATCCTGGGGACAACCCTGTTAATCCTGTGGATAACCTTCGCGGGCGACCGGGACGGGCGAATCGGGCTGAGGTTCTGAGATTCCGCAGAAACTGTCGGGACGCCGGCGGGCGTGTCGGGGCGTCCATGACGACGTTCTGGAAACCGCCGGAAAAGATGGCGACAGTCGGTGATTATGCGCATGTCTATCGGCGTCGCCAGCCCGAAATTCGGGGACAAGAAGTTTTCCACAGATTTCTTGGACCCCCTTTCGGAGGGAGGAAGAACGCCTACATTCATCGACATACCGCTGAACGTATGAGAAATGGCTGTTGGTTAGGACTTTCGCATGGTTTCACCCCCTGTGGCGCCGGCCCCGCGGCGCGTGCGCGTTCGTCGGAATCCTCGGTGGCTCGCCGTCGGGATTCTGCTGATGGCGCTCGGCGGCCTGGCGTCCGCGTTCCTGTTCATGGCGGCCGCCCAGAACCAACCGGCGTTGAAGGTGAATCGCACGATCTATCGGGGCGAACAGATCAAGGCGTCCGATGTGAGCGTGGTGAGTGTGGGGCGGCTCACCGATGTGCGGGTGATCCCGGGCGACCAGGTGAATGCGGTGGCGAACCGGACTGCGGTGACGGACATTCCGTCGGGTTCGCTACTGGTCGAAGGGGCGATCGGCGAGGCCGATCTCGCTCCGGGGCTTTCTCGGGTCGGGCTTCGGCTGGCCGACGGCCGGCTGCCGACCAACGGTATGCCGCCGGGCACGCAGGTGCTGCTGGTCGCGACGCCCGACAAGGGGTCGACGTCCGGGTCGCTGCCGGCGTCGGTTCCGGCGACGCTGACGAACGCGCCGACCGTGCAGGCCGACGGCAGCCATGTGGTGGACGTGAACGTTCCGGCGGAGAAGGCGGAGGAGGTCGCGCGGCTGGCTGCGGCCGAGCGCATCGTCGTCGTGAGGCGTGGGCAGGCGGGCCGATGAACGTCGTCGTGGTGTGCAGCGCGAGCGGGTCGCCGGGGGCGTCGGTGACGGCCCTCGGGCTGGCCCTGACGTGGCCGCGCGACGTGCTGCTCGTGGACGCCGACCGGACGCCGTCGCAGTCGATCCTCGCCGGCTACCTGCGCGGGGACGTGGCCCAGGGCCGCGGACTGCCGGGGCTGTTGCAGGCGCACCGCGAGCGGCGTGAGCTCATCGACGCGCTGGAGGAGCAGGCGGTGCCGCTGCCCGAGCCGCCGGCGAGGGGGCGTCCGGCGGAGGGTGAGAAGCCCGTGACGAGGGGGTTCGTGCCGGGGTTCGTCCGGTTGGGCACGATCGACTTGTTCAACCGCGTGTGGCGCGACCTGGCGCTGACCCTCGCCGCGGTTCACCCCGACGTGATCGTGGACGCCGGGCGGCTCGGCGTCGCCGGCCTGCAGCCCGATCTGGCGGAGGTCGCCGACCGGGTGCTGCTGACGTGCCGGTCGTCGCTGCCGTCGCTGGCGGGCGTCCGGATGTACCTGGGGCCGCTGGCCGAGCTGGTGCCCGACGATCGGCTCGGGTTGCTGATGATCGGGCCGGGTCGCCCGTACCCGGCCAAGGAGGTCGCCGAGCAGTTCGGGGTGCCGGTCGCCGCGACGATCCCGTGGGAGCCGCGCGGCGCCGACGACCTGGCCAACGGCAACCCGCTCGCACCGCGGTGGCGCGGGCAGCGGCTGGCGTCCTCGTACGCGGAGGCGGGGCGGGCGCTGGTGAGCCAGGCGGACGCCCTCCGTGCCGGCGAGCCGGTGGGTGCGGGGGTGGACGCGTGAAGCTGTCGGAGGTGCCCCTGTTCCAGTCCGCGTCGGGGCTGGCGGTCACTCGCGCGGAGGCGGCGGCGTCCCCGGCGACCGAGCGGCTGGTCGAGCGGTCGGAGGTCGAGTGGCCGCTGGTCGTGCTGCTGCGCCGGAAGGCGTCCGAGGAGATCACGCGGGAGGTGGAGGCGTTCGCCGAGCGCTCGGGTCGCGCGATGCCCGAGACCGACCGCCGGCTGCTGGCGCGGTCGGTGCTGCGGCGGGTCGTCCGGGGGTACGCGGAGGAGCAGAGCAACCTCGGCGAGCAGCTTTGGTCGATGGAGACCGAGCGGGCGTACGCGGCGGCCCTGGAGAACGCGATCTTCGGCTACGGGCGGATGCAGCCGCTCTTCGAGATCCCCGGCGCGGAGAACATCGAGATCCACGGCGCCGACTCGGTGATGGTGCAGTTCGGCGACGGCCGGCGCGAAGAGCACCCGCCGGTGGCCGACTCCGACGAGGAGCTCGTGGAGGCGGTGCGGTTCCTCGGCGAATCGGTCACGCCGACCCGCCCCTTCGACGACGCGCACCCGACGATGACGCTGGCGCTGGGCGACCAGTTCCGGCTGCACGCCATCGGGTTCGGGCTGTCGTACAGGCCGTCGGTGACGATCAGGCAGCACGTGCTGACCCGGGTCGACCTGCCCGAGCTCGTCGACGGCGGCATGATGCCCGACGAGCTCGGACGCCTGCTTCACGCCGCGATCCTGGCCCGCAAGTCGGTCGTCATCTCCGGCGACCAGGGTGCCGGCAAGACGACGCTGCTTCGCGCCCTCATCGCATCGATCCCGCACACCGAGCGGTTCGGCACCCTCGAGACCGACTACGAACTCCTCACCCACCTGCAGCCGCACCGGCGCAACATGCTCGCCTTGCAGGCGCGCATCGGCATGGGGGAGCGGCAGGACGGGCGCGCGGTCGGGGAGTTCACGGTCGCCGACCTGATTCCCGAAGCGCTGCGGCAGAACCTGTCCCGCATCGTGGTGGGCGAGGTCCGCGGGGTGGAGGCCGGGGCCATGTTCGAGGCGATGCAGGCGGGCGCGGGCACGTTGTCCACAACCCACAGCCATGACGCGGCGTCCACGATGGATCGTCTGGCAGCCCGGGTGGCGCAGAGCGGCGTCCTCACGATGGACGAGGCGTTCCGTCAGATCGCCCACCACATCCACCTGCTCGTGCACGTCACCCTCCTCGACGACACGTGGCGCGGGGGCACCCGGACGCGGCTGGTGGCCGAGGTCCGCCGGCTCACCGGGGCCATCGAGGGCAACCGGCCCGTCACCCACCTCATCTACCGTGCGGCTACGGAGAACGCCCCCGAGGAGTTCCACCCCGAGCCGGCCTTCCTGGCCGAACTCGAGCCCTACCTGGCGACCTGGAGGGCGACATGAGCCCGGTGCTCGCGGCCGCCGCGGCCATGGTCACGATCGGCGGGCTGCTGCTCGCCGTCGCGGCCTGGCGCGGGGAGATCCCGCAGCGGTCGTCCACACGATCCACAGGCCTGTGGACAAAGGCTGTGGATCAGTGCCGCAAACTGACCAGGAGACAGGTCGCGCTCGGGGTGCTGGGCCTCGCCGCCGGGGCGTTCCTGGCCGCGGTGACCGGCTGGCCGATCATGCTGCCCGTCGGCGTCGCGGCGGTCGTCGGGCTGCCCGTGCTGCTCAGCGAGCCTCCGCAGACCGAGCTCCGCCTGCTGGAGGCCCTCGACCGGTGGGTCCGGGTGATGCTCGGCGTGATGTCGACCGGCAAGTCGATCACGGACGCCCTGCGCCTCTCCGTCCGGCAAGCCCCCACCCCGCTCGCCGCGCCGCTCGCGCGGGTCGTGCGCCGGCTGGACGACCGCTGGCCGCCCGCGCAGGCCCTGCTCGCGATGGCCGACGAACTCGACAGCGCGGACGCCGACGCCGTCCTCGCGGCGCTCATGCTCTCCATCCAACGCGGGGGCAGCGGGGCGTCCGGCACGCTGCACGCCCTCGCCGACACGCTGCAGGCCCGCCTCCGCGCGCTCCGCGAGATCGAGGCCGAGCGCTCGAAACCGCGGGCGGTCGTCCGGCAGGTCACGATCATCACGGCCGTCGTGCTGGGCGGTGGGTTGCTCATCGCCCGCGACTTCTTCGCCCCCTACGGCTCGCCGGTCGGGCAGGCGATCCTCGTGACGCTGCTGGCCGTGTACGCAGCCTCCTTGGCGATGCTGCGGCGCATGACCCTGCCGCGTCGCCGCGAGCGGATCCTGAGGTCGGCGTCGTGACCGGCCTGCTCGTCCTCGTGCCCGGGGTCGCCTTCGCGGCCGGGCTCTGCCTGCTCATCGGGGCGTTCCGGCCCCAGCACGTCCGCCTCGACGACGCGCTGGCCGCCCTCGCCGACGCCGGCGACCCGGCGCCGGCGGCGTCCCAGGAGGTGCCGCGCGGCGAACGCGTGGGCGCCTGGTGGGTGCGCCGGCGCGGCTCCGCGGTGAGCGCGGGGCTGCGCAGGCGTCTCCAACTGCAGGGCCGCAGCGTCGAGCGGTTCTACTCCGACAAGCTCGTGGGCGCGTTCGTCGGCTTCGTCGCGCCGATCGCGCTCGGAACCCTGGTGGGGCTCGTGGCCCATGTGGACGCCGTCGTTCCGCTGGTCGCGTCGGTCGCCGGCGGGCTGCTGGGGTTCTTCGCGCCCGACCTGAGGCTGCGGCGCGATGCGGGCGACATCACCGCGGACGCCACGGAGGCGCTCCTGACGTACTTCGACCTCGTCACGCTCGAGCGGCTGGCGAACCAGTCGGCGACGCAGTCGCTGCACGCGGCCGCCGGGCTCAGCGACGTGGCGGTCTTCGCGACGATCCGAGGCGCGCTCGACCGCGCGCGACTCGAGCAGCGGATGCCGTACGCCGAACTCAAAGACGTCGGCCAGTCGCTCGCCCTTCCGGCGCTGGTCGACCTCGCGGACGTGATGCGCCTCGACGAGGCCGGCGCGTCCCTGTCGCAGACCCTGCGAGCCCGCGTCGCCGAGCTGCGGGACGCCCACCTCACCGCGATGAAGATGGCCGCGAACGAGACCTCGGAGCGGATGACCGTCTGGATGGTCCTGCCGAGCCTCGTCTTCGGGCTGATCTTTCTCGCGCCGCCCCTGCTGAAGCTGATCGGATCATGACGGATGAAGGAGAACAACCATGCACCGACTACTGCATTTGATCGTGGGAGTGCTCGTCACCCCGCCCAAGCGCGACGAGCGCGGCCTGTCCCAGTCGACGGAGAACGTCATGCTGCTCACCGGCGCCCTCATCGTCGCCGGGCTGGTCGTGACGGCCGTCGTGAACTTCATTCACGGCAGCCTGTCGCTCACGCTGCCCGCGATGCGGTGACCGGACGCCCGCCGTCCGGCGAGCGGGGGTTCAGCTCGTCGCTGGAGTGGGCGATGCTGATGCCCGTCGTCCTCGCGCTGGTGTTCATCATCATCCAGGTCGGGCTGATGGCGCACGGCCGCACGGTCGCGTTCAACGCCGCCGCTGCGGCGGCCGAGGAGGCGAGCGTGGTGCGTGCGAGCCCGGCGGCCGGCACGGCGGTCGCGCAGCGGCTTGCGGCGCAGGGCGGCCTCGTCGACGTCCAGGTGAGCATCTCCGGGGGCGCCTCCGCCGTGACGGCGCGGGTGACGGGGCGCGTCCCGTCGCTGATCGACCACGGGCACGCGCAGATCTCCGAGCAGGTGACGCGTCCGCGCGAACGGCTGACCCGGCCATGAGCGGCGACGAGCGGGGCATGTCGCCGGCGCTGGAGCTGACCGTGCTCCTGCCCGCCCTGGTGATGCTCATCATGCTCGTCGTCGGGGCGTCGCGCATCTGGTGGGCGCAGTGGAGCGTCCGGGCGGCCGCCGACTCGGCGGCACGGCAGGCGTCAATCTCGAGAACGGCCGGCGAGGCCGTGACCAGCGCGGAGGCGCTGGTGCGGGGCGACGCGGCGTCCTCGGGGCTGCGGTGCTCCGACGGGCTGACCGTCACCGTGGACGCCGCCGGCTTCGGCGTCCCGGTGGGGCAGCCGGCGTCCGTGGGGGCGACGGTGAGGTGCGGCGTCGCGCTGTCGGATCTGTTCCTGCCGGGGTGGCCCGGCACGTACCGGGCGGAGGCGTCCGCGCGCTCCACCCTCGACCGCTATCGCGGGAGGCGATGATGGCTCTGCTGCGTCGGATCGGCTCGTTCCTGGCACTGGCCGCCCTGCTCATCGGCGCTCCCGCCGCGCTGGTGCGGCTCGGCTTCTATGACTGGGGGCGGGTGAGCCTGTGGTCGACGGCGGACGTCCGGGTGCTGCTCGGCGTCCTGACCGTCGTCGGATGGGCGGCGTGGGCCGCGTTCACGGCGTCGGTGGTGGCGGAGGCGGCGCGGTTCGCGACGTCCGGACGCCTGCGGCCCCGGCTGCCCGGGCTGCGCGCGCCCCAGGCGCTCGCGGCGCTGCTGCTGG
>CALMAD010000411.1 GCA_937859105.1 uncultured Propionibacteriaceae bacterium | reverse complement strand
TAAGTGCTGCATTTGTCACCCGGACAGGTGTCAAATGCAAAAATGCCGGGCCCCAGGGGGGCCGGCACCTTCGCTGCGATTCGGACGCCTCAGGCGCCGGTCACCGCGACCTTGATGTGCGCGACGACACCGTCGGTGAGCTTGATGCCCACCGTGTGGCTGCCGGTCGTGCGGATCGGCTTGTCGATCGACACCGAACGCTTGTCGATCGCCGGTCCCTGCGCGGTGCGCACGGCGGCCACCACGTCGGCCGGCGTGACGGCGCCGAACAGCTTGCCGTTGTCGCCGGCGCGCGCCGGCAGCGTGACCTCGAGCTGCTCGAGCTGCTCACGCACCTGCTTGGCGTGCTCGGCGTCGCGGATCGAGCGGGCGTCACGCGCCCGCTGGATGCCCTCGATCTGCTTCTCGGCGCCCCGCGACCACGCGATCGCGTAGCCCCGCGGCAGCAGGAAGTTGCGGCCGTAGCCGGGCTTCACATCGACGATGTCGCCGGCCACGCCGAGGTGCTCGACGGGAGCGGTCAGAATGAGCTTCATGCCGTCCTCTCCTCTCAGCGGGCGGTCGACGCGTACGGCAGCAGAGCCAGCTCGCGCGCGTTCTTGATGGCGATCGCGACCTTGCGCTGCTCCTGCACGGAGAGGCCGGTCACGCGGCGGGCGCGGATCTTGCCGCGCTCGGAGATGAACTTCCGCAGGGTCGCGGTGTCCTTGTAATCAATGGTGCCGACGTGAATGGACTTCGCCGGCGCGATCTTCTTCTTGTTCACAGGCTTACGCTGTGGGGCCATTGTGGTGCTCTCTTTCTCATCGAGCCCGGCTAACGCCGGAATGACATTTCAGTGGGAGACGAAAACCCCGGATCAGAACGGGGGTTCGTCACTTTGCGCGGACGCCCACGGGTCGGCTCCGCCGCCGGAGGAACGGTTGTCGGCGTTTCCGCCGCCACCGTAACCGCCACCGGCATTGCCGCCGCCGTAACCGCCACCGGACGACTGCTGGCCGCCGCCCCAATTACCGCCGCCGGACGACTGCTGAGAGCCGCCGTAGCCGCCACCGCCGCCGCCCGGCGCATTGCGCTGGACCTTCGCGGAGGCGTACCGCAGCGAGGGGCCGATCTCATCGACCTCGATCTCGAACACCGTGCGCCGCTCACCCTCACGGGTCTCGTAGGAGCGGCTGCGAAGCCGGCCCTGCACGATGACGCGCATGCCCTTGGTGAGGGTCTCGGCCGCGTTCTCCGCGGCCTGTCGCCACACCGAGCAGTTGATGAACATCGCGTCCCCGTCCTTCCATTCGCCGGTCTGGCGATCGAAGGTGCGGGGCGTGGACGCGACCGTGAAGTTCGCGACCGGGGCCCCCGACGGGGTGAAGCGCAGTTCAGGGTCGGCCGTCAGGTTGCCGACGAGGGTGATGATGGTTTCGCCTGCCATGGCATTCTCCGTTGATCGAACGACTTGTATCGGGCTCAGGCGTGGATGTCGGGCCGGATGACCTTCGTGCGCATGATCTGCTCGTTCAGGGTGTACTGACGGTCCAGCTCCTGAACGACAGCGGGCTCGGCGGTGACGTCGAGGACCGCATAGATGCCTTCGGACTTCTTCTGGATGTCGTACGCGAGCCGGCGACGGCCCCACACGTCCAGATTCTCCACGGTTCCGCCGGACGACTTGAAAGCCTCGAGCGGCTTTTCGATGAGTCCGTTGACCTGGCGATCATCGACGTCGGGATTGACGATGATCATGATCTCGTACTGACGCATAACGCGAACTCCACCTCCTCTGGTCTGAGCGGCCATGGGTATCTCCCATGGCAGGAGGGCGTGATGCCTGGCGCACCCCTCGGGCGCACCAAGGACGAACTCTACCCGCTCGGCGTCCGGTCGGGCGAATCCACCCGGACGCCGCGTCGCGAACCTAGGACGCGTTCGCCCGCTTCAGCGCGGCCGCCTTGGCATACATGTCGTCGATGAGGGCTTTGAACCGCTTCTCGACCTCCCGCCGGCGGATCTTCAGCGTCGGCGTCAGCAGCCCGTTGTCGAGCGTGAAGTCCTCCAGCAGGACGCGCAGGTCGCGGATTTGCTCGTGGTGGGCCAGCCGTTCCGTGAGGACGCCGACCCGGCGCTGCAACTCCTCGACGATCTTGGGGTTGTCGCGCAACTCCTTGCGGTCGTGCCACGCGATCTGAAGCTGCTTGGCCAGATCCTCCAACTGCGGCATCGACGGCGACACGAGCAGCGTCAGGAACGGGCGGTTGTTGCCCAGGATCACCGCGTGCTCGAACAGCGGGTCGGCCAGCAGAATGCCCTCGATCGGCGCCGGCGCGATGTTCTTGCCGTTGCTGGTGACGATGAGGTCCTTGATCCGATCGGTGATGACCAAGAACCCGTCGGGGTCGATGTAGCCCACGTCGCCGGTGTGCAGCCAGCCGTCGGCGTCCACGCTCTCGGCGGTCAGCTCGGGCTGGCCGAAGTAGCCAGCCATCACGTTCGGCCCGCGGTAGAGCACCTCGCCGCCGTCGCCGACCGTCAGTTCGCCGCCGGCGACGACGCGGCCGCACGTGCCGAAGCGGAAGGCGTCCGGCGCGTTGAAGCTCACCAACGGGGACGCCTCGGTCAGGCCGTAGCCCTGACACACGAGCATGCCGCAGGCCGCGAAGAACTCCTCGATCTCGGGGCGCAGCGGGGCTCCGCCGCACGCCATGACGGCCTTCGGGCCGCCCATGGCGTCCCTGATCGAGGAGAGAACCAGCTTGTCGGCGACCGGGAGCTGCGCCCGCCACAGCAGCGACGGACGCCGCCCCGCCCGGTAGGCGTGCTGGCAGCGCGCGCCGACGGTGAGCGCCCAGCCGAAGATCCGCTTCTTCACGCGCGACGTGGCGACCTTGCCGCGCGCCGCCGCCATCACCTTCTCGTAGAGCCGCGGCACGCTCACCATGAGGGTCGGCTTGGCGAGCACCAGCATCTCGGCGACCTGCGCCGCGTTGGGCACGTACGTGTTCATGCAGCCGTGGCTGAGGACGAAGAACGTCCACGCCCGCTCCAGCGCGTGGCTGAGCGGGAGGAAGCACAGCGAGTGGTCGTCGGGACTGACCGTGAAGAACTGGTCGAGCGAGTCGAACTCGAACGTGAAGCCGCGGTGGGTCAGCATCGCCCCCCGCGGATCGCCGGTGGTGCCGGAGGTGTAGATCAGCGACGCGATCTCGTCGGCGGACGCCTCGGCCAGCCGGGCGTCCACGGCCTCGGACCCCTCGGCCACCGGCTCCGCGAGGAGGGCCCGCAGCGCGACGATCGGGCGGTCCTGCGTGCCCGTCCCCGGAGCGGCCGGGCCGCCCGAGCCCTCGGCGGCGTCCGGCTCGAGCGTCACGATGGCGCGCAGCTCGGGCAGGTCGCCCCACACGGACGCCACCCGCCCCACTTCGGATGCCCCCTCCGCGAGGAGGAGCACCGCCCCCGAGTCGGCAAGGATGTGGCGCACCTGATCGGGCGTGCTCGTGGGGTAGATCGGGACGACGACGCCGCGGATCATCAGGATCGCCAAGTCGGCCACCGTCCACTCGGGCCGGTTGGTCGAGAAGAGCGCGACCCGGTCGCCCGGACGGACGCCGTGATCGATGAGGTGCGCCGCCAGCCCGCGCGCGTCGGAGGCGAGGTCGCCGAACGTGCGCGTCACCCACGCATCCCCCCGCCGCACCCGGGTCGCCGGGCGGTGCGCGCAGCGATCGGCCGTCTCCAACAATCGGACCGCAATGTGTCCCTGATCCATGCGCGCCCCCCTCCACCTCGAATCGTCGATGACCAGGACGAAAAATAGTCGACCAGGGGGCCCTCTGTCGCCTGGCAGGCGAGATCGCGCATCCGTCCGGACGTGCGCCCAGGCGCGCACGGCGTCCTCTTACACTGTGGCTATGCCAGGTTTGACGGACTTGCACGAGATCCTCGGCTCGCTGAGGCCGACGCTGCGCCCGGAGCGGTTCGTGGTCGTCACGTCGCCCGAGCCGCTCGGGGTCGTCGAGCAGGCCCGCATCATGGAGGAGGAGGGCGCGACCCTCGTCCTGAGGCAGGACGACGCCGACGCCGCGGGCCTCGAGTACGAGGGCGTCTTCGGCTGGATCACCCTGCAGATCCACACCTCGCTGAACTCGGTCGGCGTGACCGCGGTCGTCGCGCAGGCCCTCGCCCGCGTCGGCCTGTCGTGCAACGTGCTGGCCGGCTTCTACCACGACCACCTGCTCGTGCCGATCGAAGACGTGGACGCCGCCGTCGAGGTGCTCGGCGGTCTGGTGTGACCGGCCCCGTGGTCCTGGGGGCCCACGTCGACCAGGCGGACGTGGTCGCCGAGGCGCAGGCACGCAGCATGCCCGTCGCGCAGATCTTCCTGGGCAGCCCGCAGAGCTACCGGGGCCCGGCGCTCACCTATCCCGGCGGCATCCCGCAGTTGAAGGCGGACGCGGCGGCGGCCGGCGTCGGGCTGTACGTCCACGCGCCCTACATCGTGAACGTCGCGACGGCGAACAACCGCGTCAGAATCCCGAGCCGCAAGCTGTTGCAGCAGCACGTCGCCGCTGCGGCGGAGCTCGGCGCCCTCGGAGTGATCGTTCACGGCGGCCAGATGGGCAAGGGCGGCGACCTCGAGACCGGCTTCGACAACTGGCGCAAGGCCGTCGACGGGCTGGAGGCGGGCGTCCCCGTGCTCATCGAGAACACCGCGGGCGGCGACGGCGCGCCCGCGCGCTCGATGGAGAACCTCGCGCGGCTGTGGGACGCGGTGCAGTCGGCGTCCGGGGCCGAACGCATCGGCTTCTGCCTGGACACCTGCCACGCGCACGCCTCAGGAATGGACCCGTCCG
>CALMAD010000410.1 GCA_937859105.1 uncultured Propionibacteriaceae bacterium | reverse complement strand
GTCGAGCGCCTCGCTCAGCAGCCGCAGGTAATCGTCCCGGTCGACCTCGACGGCGCCCAGGGTGGCCAGGTGATCGGTCACCCACTGGACGTCGAGCAGCCGCTCCTGCCCGTCGGAGGCCAGGATCTCGACCAGGCGCAGCAGCGCGACCTTCGACGCGTCGCGGCCCCGGACGGGGTCGTGGAACATCGACTCCCCCGCGAACAGCCCCCGGACGCCGACGCCGTACAGGCCGCCGACGAGGCGGCCCGAGGCATCCCACGTCTCGATGGAGTGGACGCACCCGGCCTCGAACAACTCCTCGTAGACGGCGGCCATGCGCTCGTCGATCCAGCCGCCCGATCGGCGCGGGTCGGCGCAGCCCGCCAGGACGCGGTCGAACGCCGCGTCTACCGTCGTCGTAAAATGCCGGGCCGACTTGCGCAGCGACCGCGTCACCCGGACGTCGTCGAGCGGCAGGATGCCGCGGTGCACCGGCGACCACCAGCCCATGATGTCGACGGGCCACGTACCGCCCAGGCCCATCGGGAACACGCCCGCGCTGTACGACTCCAGCACCAGGCCGGCGTCGAACTCCTTCGAGAGCGTGACGAGATCTTGATTCGGCCAGCCCGACGCCGGCCCGAAGACTCCCGACAACCGCATGCCGCCCATCCTCCCACGGCCCCCCGACATTCCCGAGGCCCTGGTGGGAGCGGGGTCCGGCAGGGGCCGCCCCTGATGCCCGCGGCCGGCCGGACGCCTACCCTGGAGCCGGGCGGCGCGGAGCCGCAGGAGGAGACCTCATGGCGAACCCGAACGATGTCGGCAGGAACCTCGCGCGACGCGGGCCGGAGATGGGCGGCAACGTGCTGCGGCAACTCTTGGAGGTCGCGGTCAACGGGGGCAAGGTGGTCCCGAGCGCCAAGTCGGCGGCGGCGAAGGCCCTCGTCAAGCACGGGTCCGTGGACGCCGCGATCGAGGCGCTCATCAGCACCCACCTCCGGTTGGCCACCGCGCAGGGCTTCGTGACGAACGTCGGCGGCATCGTCGCCAGCATCGTCGGGCTGCCGGCCAACCTCGCGGGTGTCGCGGTCACGCAGATCCGGATGGTCGCGACCATCGCGCACCTGCGCGGGTACGACATCGACGACCCGCGCGTGCGGACCGCGATGACCCTCTGCCTGCTCGGGGAGCACGGCGTCGGCCAGTTGATCCAGCGCAGCGAGCTTCCCACGACGCCGCTCGCGATCGCGACGGCGCCGGTGTTCGACGCCTCCCTGGACGCCCTGGTCGCCGAGAAGGTCTTCGGCGAGATGGCCAACCGCATCGGCGGACGCCGCGCGGCCGTCGTGCTGGTCCGGCGGATCCCGCTGGTGGGCGGCGGGGTGTCCGGCGTGCTGGATGCCTGGCACACCAACTCCATCGGCGCCTACGCCAAGACCCAGTTCGTCACCCGGCGCCGGCTGGCGAAGTAGCGGCCGAGGCCGGCCGAGGAGGCGTCCGGCCTGGGAGCGAGGCGTCCGCGCGGAGTCGCGGGAAGAGGCGTCCGGAAACCCTAGGAAAAGTGATATCACTCTGATAGCCTTTTTCCTAGCCGAACGACTCCCAGGAGGAGGCCATGAGCACCCAGACACCCGCCCCCGGACCCCACTACGAGACCACACCCCCCGTCGCTCCCACCGAGGATTCGGTGGGCGGCCAGCCCGCCGGGCGTCCGGTGGGGCACGAGGGCACCCGCGTCGAGATCACCGAGCGCAAGGCCTGGTCGGTCGGCGGACTGCCCACGCTGCTGATCCTGTTGCTGCTGTTCGGCGGGGCGATCGTTCTCGCGGGTCAGGCGTTCAGCACCGGCGACGGCCGGATGATGCTGCTCGCGATGCTGCTGGTGGTGCTCGGGGTCCTCGGGGCCAGCTCGCTCACGATCGTGAACCCGGGCGACACGAAGGTCGTCCAGTTCTTCGGCAACTACATCGGCACCATGCGCCGGTCGGGCTTCCAGATGACCGTGCCGTTCACCACGAAGCGGCGGGTGTCGGTGAAGGTGAACAACTTCGAGACCAACGACCTCAAGGTGAACGACGCCGAAGGCAACCCGGTGAACATCGCGGGCATCATCGTCTGGCAGGTCGCCGACACGGCGAAGAGCGTGTTCGTCGTCGAGAACTACCAGGCGTTCGTGGCCGTGCAGGCCGAGGCGGCCCTGCGGCACGTCGCGACGTCGCACCCCTACGACAACGCGGCCCCCGGCGAGGAGACGCTGCGCGGGTCGACCGACGTCGTCGCCCAGGAGTTGGCCGACGAGGTCGCCGCCCGCATCGCCGTCGCCGGGCTCGAGGTGCTGGAGGCCCGCATCAGCTCGCTGGCCTACGCCCCCGAGATCGCGCAGGCGATGCTGCAGCGGCAGCAGGCGTCCGCGGTGATCGCGGCGCGCGAGAAGATCGTGGAGGGCGCCGTGAGCATGGTGCAGAACGCGCTCACCAAGCTCGAGGAGGAAGACATCGTCGCCCTCGACGACGAACGCCGCGCCGCGATGGTGTCGAACCTGCTGGTCATCCTCTGTTCGGAGTCGCGGGCCACCCCGGTCGTGAACGCGGGCAGCCTGTACACGTAGGTCGCACCGCATGTCGAAGTCGGAACGGAAGGCCGTCCTGCTGCGCCTGGACCCCGCGATCCACGACGCCCTGGCGCAGTGGGCGGCCGACGACTTTCGCAGCGTGAACTCGCACGTCGAGATCATCCTGCGCGACGCGCTCAAACGCGCCGGACGCCTCCCCCGCGACACCGCGCCCCTGCCGCGGCGGGGGCGTCCGCGGAAGGACGAGGCGTCCGGGGGCTGAGGGGTCCAGTGGCTGAGGCGTGCCGGCCCTGGCGACCGCGGTCGGCGGGCCGGCTAGGGCTCGTAGATCCGGCCCACGCGGCGTCCGACGAGGCAGGTCACCTCGTAGGTGATCGTGCCCATGAGGTCGGCGAGTTCCTGGGCGACGATGCGCTCGTCGCCGTCGGTGCCCAGCAGGGTGACGCGGTCGCCCACCGCGACGGGCGCCGGGGCGCCCGCGCGCACGGGGCCGAGGTCGATCATGGTCTGGTCCATGCAGACGCGGCCCGCGACCGGGTACGAGCGCCCGCCGATGAGCACGCGCCCGCGGTTGGAGAACAGGCGGCTGAACCCGTCGGCGTACCCGACCGGGATCGTCGCGATCCAGGTGTCGGCGGGGGCCGTCCAGGTGCGGCCGTAGCTGACGGTCTCCCCCGCACGCACGGGCTTCACGAACGTGACGGCCGTGTGCCACGACATCGCCGGGCGCAGGTCGACGACCGGGTCCGACAACGGGTCGGGCAGGCTGCCGTAGCAGATGATCCCCGGACGCACCATGTCGAACCAGGCGTCCGGGTGCATCAGGACCCCGGCCGACGCGGACAGGTGCCGCAGGGCGACGGGGCCGCGGGCGTCCTCGATCGCCTCGGTCGCGGCGCGGAAGCGCGCGATCTGGGCGGCGGTGAACGCGGCGCCCGCCGGGACGTCCGAGACAGGCATGTGCGAGAAGACGCCCTGCAGGACCAGCCCGCGGTCGTCGCAGCGGACGGCGAGGGCCGCCGCGTCCTCGGCCGGGACGCCGATGCGGCCCATGCCGGAGTCGAGCTTCAGGTGGACGACGGCGTCGACCCCCAGCCGTTGGCTGACCGCCGCGACCTGGTCGATGCTGTCGGCGTCCACGACCGCGAGCGTGACGTCGGCGCCGAGGGCGGCCTCGATCTCGGCGTCCGTCAGGGCGTGCGACAGCTTCAGGATCGGCAGCCGGACGCCCGCCTGCCGCAACTCCAGCCCCTCGGGCACCGTCGCGACGCCGAGCCAGTCGGCGAGGCCCTCGCGCTCCAGCAGCCGGCCGACCTCGACGGCGCCGTGCCCGTAGGCGTTCGCCTTGACCGCGGCCAGCACCTTCGTCTCCCCCACCCGCTGCCGGACGCCGCGCAGGTTGTGCGCGATGTTGCCCAAATGGGTGGTGGCCGTCGTCGCGTAGAGCATGGGTCTTTTCTACCGCGCGGACGCCCCCGGCGGGGGCCGCCGGGCGGCCCGGCTCAGCGGGACGCCGGGTCGCAGCAGTCCGGACGCGGCAGTTCGCCGAGCAGCCCGTCGACCAACTCCAGCCCGTCGGGCGTCGCGCTGAAGTGTGCCCACCGGCCGCGCATCTCGCGGTCGACGAGCCCCGCCGCCTGCAGCTTGCTCAGGTGGTGCGACAGGGTGGGCTGGCTGACACCGAACGTCTCCGGCATGTGACATGCGCAGACGGTGGAGCAGCACGCCGCCGCGATGTGGTGGTAGAGCCGCAGCCGCACCGGGTCGGACAGCGCCTTGAAGACCGCCGCCACCGCCTCGGCGCGCGCCGGATCGAGCAGCGGCGCCTCGGCGCGGGCATCGTGGATCGGAAGGGACGTCACCCCCGCATCCTAGCTGATATTGACGAGTATCGATATCAGTGGTAGTTCTATCGACGCCCGTCGATGCGAACCCACTCGTCCGACCCACCGGACCTCCGCGCCGCGGCCCCGAGAAAGGTACTCCCGATGACCACGATCTCCGTCTTCGAAGGCCCCCTGTGCTGCAACACGGGCGTCTGCGGCCCCGACCTCGACCAGCGCCTCGTCGACTTCACGGCCGACGCGGCCTGGCTCACCTCGCAGGGCGCGCGCGTCGTCCGCGCCAACCTCGCTCAGGACCCCACCGCCTTCGCCGAGGACGCCCACGCGCGAGCCTTCCTGCAGACGGCCGGCGCCGACGGGCTGCCCCTCGTCGTGGTCGACGGCGTGACCGCGCTCACCGGCCGCTACCCCACGCGCGAGGAGCTGCAGCAGTGGGCGGGCGTCAC
>CALMAD010000409.1 GCA_937859105.1 uncultured Propionibacteriaceae bacterium | reverse complement strand
GCGTCCCGCTGCCGGGTGTCGCCCAGCACGCCGCGCGCATCGCCCGGCTGGCCGAGGAGCACGAGGCGGTGCTCGTCGAGGGAGCGGGCGGCGTCCGGGTGGGCCTAGACGACGAGGGGCGCGATCTGCTCGACCTCGCCGACGCCCTCGCCGCGGCGGGCACGCCGTGCCGCTTCGTGATCGTCGCCCGGGCCGGGCTCGGCTCGCTGAACCACACCGCCCTGACCTGCGACGCCATCAGATCCCGCGGGCACGAGGTGACCCGCCTCGTCGTCGGCTCGCTGCCCGACGAGCCCGACCTCGCCGAACGCTGCAACCTCTCCGAACTGCCCCAGGCCGCCGGCCTGACGACCCTCATCGCCCTCCCCAGCGGCCTCGGCTCCGACGCCGCCCGCCTGCGGGACCTCGCCAGGAGCATCGCATGACCGATTCCCGATCCGCCGCGACCCGCACCGCGCCGAGCGGCGGCCCTGCCTCCGTCGCCGCCGTCCCTGAAACGCCCGTCGCTACTCCGGACGCCGACGCCGAACTGCTGCGGCTCGGCTACCAGCCGTCGCTGCGGCGCAACCTCGGGCTCGGGGCGCTCCTCGTCTACGGCCTGTTGTTCTTCGTGCCGATGGCGCCCGTCGCCGTGTTTGGCATCGTGGTCAACCGGTCCCACGGCGTCCCGATGCTCGTCTACCTGGTCGCGGCGGCGATCATGGGGCTGTCGGCCGTCAGTTACCGCGAGATGGCCCTGCGCTTCCCGGTGGCGGGCTCGGTGTACGGGTACGTCCGGCTGTCGACCAACCCGTTCTGGGGCTTCGTCGCCGGCTGGCTGATCCTGCTCGACTACATCCTCATGCCCGCCCTGCTCACGATCCTGTCGGCCGTGGCGCTCGCGCACATCCTGCCCGGAATCCCGCCCGCCGTCTTCGCCGCCCTGTTCGTCGGGGCGTCGCTGGCGATGAACCTGCGGGGCCTCGAGATCACGACGCGCATCGGTCTCGTGCTGCTGGCGATCCAACTCGTCGTGATCGGGCTGTTCGTCGCGATCGTGCTGGCCGCGGCGGCCGCGGGGAAGATCCACCTCACCGCTGAGGCCCTGTGGCGGCCCGAGACCTCGTGGGCGGCCGTGCTGTCCGCCGTCCCGATCGCCGCGCTCAGTTTTCTCGGCTTCGACGCCGTCGCCACGCTGAACGAGGAGGCCCGCGGCGGCGGACGCGCCGTCGCCCTGGCGACGTCGCTGCTCCTCGGGCTCATCACGGCCCTGTTCTGCGTGCAACTCTGGGCGGCGTCCGTGGTGACGAACGCGACCTCGTTCGCCGAGGGCCCGGCCACGAACAGGGCGTTCTACGTGGCAGTGGACGCCGTGGCCCCGGCCTGGTTCACCCCCGTCTTCACGCTGACGAACGCGTTCGTGGCGATCTTCGCGTGCCTGGTCGTCGCGCACGCGGCCTCGGCGCGCCTACTCTTCGCCATGGGCCGCGACGGTGCGCTCCCGCCCGCGTTCGCGCGGACCAACGCCCGCGGCGTCCCGACCGTCGCCACCTGGGTCATCGGCCTCATCGCCCTCGCCGTCTCGGTCGGGTTCGCGGAGAAGGCCGAACTAATGACCTCGCTCGTGACCTTCGGCGCGATGTCGTCCTACGTGCTGTTGCACGCCGGGGTCGTGGTCCGCTGCCTCGGGACCGAACGGTCGCGCCGCTGGCTGACGCACCTGATCGTCCCGGTGCTCGGCGCGGCTGCCCTCGTCACGGCTCTCCTGCGCAGCAGCGCGATCACGCTGGCCGTCGGGTTGGGCTGGCTCTCCCTCGGACTCGTCGGCTACGCGGCGTGGGCGGTCATCCGGCGGCGGGGTGGGCGTCGCGCATGAGCGATCGTCCGTGCGTGGGGCCGCTCGTCCTGGCACAGTGGGACGCCTGACGGGCTGAGTGCCCGGCGACCAGACGGACCGACCGCCCGGCGGGCCCACGGACCCACGGGCCCAAGGACCCACGGCAGAGAGGTGTTGCATGCGCGCGGTGACCTACGATGCCTACGGCGAAACCCCGACGATCCGCGAGCGCCCGCAGCCGGAGTGTCCGACCGGCGCGGCGGTCGTCCGGGTGCGCGCGACGGGGGTGTGCCGCTCCGACTGGCACGCGTGGCGCGGCCACGACCCGGTGCCGCTCCCGATGGTTCCGGGGCACGAGTTCGCGGGGGTCGTGGAGCGCGTGGGTGCGGGGGTGACCGGCGCGCGTCCGGGCGATCGCGTGACGGCTCCGTTCGTCTGCGGCTGCGGACACTGCCCCTGGTGCGCCGCCGGCGACGCGCAAGTCTGTCCCGACCAGTACCAGCCCGGTTTCACCGGGCCGGGATCGTTCGCGGAGCTCGTCCTCATACCGGCGGCCGACACGAACCTGATCCACCTCCCTGACGCCCTCGGCTTCAACGCGGCCGCCGCGTTGGGCTGCCGGTTCGCGACCGCCTGGCGCGCGGTGACCGACCAGGGACGCCTCACCGCCGGCGACACCCTCGCCGTCTTCGGCTGCGGCGGCCTCGGCTTGTCGGCGGTGATGATCGGGCGCGCCCTCGACGCCCGCGTGTTCGCCATCGACGTCTCCTCGGCGGCCCTCGCCCGCGCGGCCGCGCTCGGCGCCGAACCGCTGGAGACGTCCGATCTGGACGCGGCGATCGCCGCGATCCAACGCTCCGGCGGGGCGCACGTCAGCCTGGACGCCCTCGGCTCGCCGGCCCTCGCGGCGGCGTCCGTGCGTTCGCTGCGGCGGCGCGGTCGGCACATCCAGGTGGGGCTGCTGCTCGGCGACGACGCCGCTACCCCTCTCCCCATGGACGTCGTCGTCGCGCACGAGCTGGAGATCCTCGGCTCGCACGGTATGGCCGCGGCCGACTATCCCGCGATGCTGGCGCTGGTCGCCGCCGGACGCCTCGACCCCGCGGCCCTCATCGGCCGCCGCATCTCGCTCGAGGACGCTCCGGCCGCCCTCGCGGCCCTGGATCGTCCCGGGCCGCCCGGGCTGACGGTCGTCGAACTGGGCTGATCACCGCAGCCTCACCCGAGGAAAAACGTTCCCGCGGGAACGTCTCCGTCTGCCGCCGCGTTCCCGCGGATGCCGACCCGAGCGCCACGTGGCACACTCGGACGGGTGACAGCGCCGTTCTCCTTTCCGGTCATCCCCCAGCTCGCCGGCGAGGTTCCCGACCCGCTCGGCGATCTCTTCTCCGTGCTGAGTAGGGGCGACATCATCTCGTTCGCCGGCGGCATTCCGGACGCCTCGCTGTTTGAGTTCGATGACATCCGAGCGTCGTTCGAGTTCGTCCTCGCGCACGACGAACGGCGGGCACTGCAGTACGGCTCCACCGAGGGCGACCCGGGTCTGCGCGCGGAGGCGGCGCGGTTGGTGAGCCGCGACCTCCCGTCGACAGCGGAGAACTTCCTCATCACGACCGGCAGCCAGGAGGGCATCTTCCTCACCGCGCAGGTGATGCTCCGACCGGGCGACGTCGTCCTCGTGGAGGAGCCCACCTACCTAGCCGCCGTGCAGGCGTTCACGCTGAACGGCGCGCGGCTGGTGAGCGTCCCGACCGACGACCACGGCGTCCTCCCCGACGCGCTCGAGCGTGCGATCGCGGCCGAGCGCCCGAAGTTCGCGTACTTGATCCCGACTTTCCAGAACCCGTCGGGCAAGTCGATGCTGCCCCAGCGCCGGCGGGACGTCGCGGAAATCCTCGTGCGCACCGGCGTCCCCCTCGTGGAGGACGATCCCTACGGCGCGCTGCGCTTCGAAGGCGAGCCGGCGCCGCCGATCGCGTCGCTGCCCGGCATGGGCCGTCAGTCGCTGCTGCTGCACTCGCTCAGCAAGATCATGGCTCCGGGAGTGCGCATCGGGTGGGTCCGCGGCGACGGGCCGATCATGAAGACGCTCGCCATCGCGAAGGCGGCCGTCAGCCTGCAGAGCTCCGCGCTCACCCAGATGGCCGTCGCCCACTACCTGGCGAATTGCGACCTCGACGCGCACATCCGCCGCGTGATCGACGTCTACCGCGTGCGCCGCGACGCCATGTACAACGGGCTGATCGAGCGGCTCCCCTCCGCCGCGCACGTCACGCACCCCGAGGGCGGCATGTTCTGCTGGGTCACCCTCGGCGGTGGCATCGACACGCGTCCGCTTCTGGACGCCGCGGTTGCCCGCGGCGTCGCCTTCGTGCCCGGGTGGGCCTTCTTCGCCGGCACCCCCGACCTGTCAACGATGCGGCTCTCCTACGTGACCAACTCACCCGCCACCATCGCCGAGGGGCTCGACCGACTGGCGCTCACCCTGGCGGACGCCGTCGCGGCGCCCGCACCCGCGGCGGCTCACGGGCGCTAGGCCGCCGCGCCCGTCCCTCCCTCCTCGAGGTCGAACAGAACCCGCACGCACTCGTGCAGGCTGAACCCCTCACCCCCGTGCCGGGCGGCGATGCGGTCCGGCGCCGCGTCAGGGGCGTCCTCCTCGGTCGCCGCGGTGAAGCTGCCGCCCGGAAGGCCGGCTTCCCGCGCGGCGGCGTCCGCGATGAGGAGGTCGCCCAGCGAGCCCGCGGAAACGCCCGCGAGCCACGTGTCACTCAACAGGCGTCCGTCGGGCAGGTGCACCGCGAACCGGCGCCAGGGCCGATCGGTGCGCGTGAGGACCAGCCCGCCCTCGTGGATCAACACGTGATGCCGCCGGCAGACCAACACGAGATTGTCGAGATCCGTCGGGCCGTGCGCCCCCCAGGCGAGCAGATGGTGGGCGTCCAGGTGCCGGGTCTGGTGGCACCCGGGGAACTGGCAAACCCCGCGATCCCGCACCCGCAGCGCCCGTCGCTGCGCGCGGGACGCCAGCCGGCGCGCCCGCCCCAGCTTCAGGACTTCGCCCGTCGGGCTCGTCAGCACCCCCTGCACCAGCGCCGTGCACGCCAGCCGCTGGGCGGACGCCGGCTCGAACCGCCCATACCCCGGCACGTGGCAGGTGCCGCGCGACAGGGCCGCCCACCCCCGGAGGGCCGCGTCGTCGCGCCCGTTCGGAGCGTCGGCTGAGGGCTCGGTGGTCTCCGGCGCGCCGACGAGGGACTCGGCGCTCACCTCGACCACGACGAGGGTGTGATCGTCGGCCGGCTCACGGGGCGCTCCGTCCAGATAGGACGCGGCGACGTCGAGCATGCCCTGCACGAGGTCGGGCGCCTCGGGCCTGTTCGCCGCGAGATCGGACGCCTCAGAGGCCTGCCCGGCGCGAGCCGCCGCCTGCACGGCCGCATCGATGAGCGCAGCCTCCTCCGCCGGCACGACGAGGCTGACCCGCACCATGCCGTCGGGCCTCGCCTGGCACGTGTAAACCCGCTTGTCGACCTGCCGAACCCGTGTGCCGGACGCCGCTCGGTACGCCGCGACCGTGCGCGCCAACTGGGACGCCGTCATCTCCTGCGCCAGCTCGCACAGCTCGGCCTCGGCGAGATGGTCGGCGACGCGCGTCAGCTCACGGATCTTCGAGTACGACAGCCGCCCCTGCGCGAACAGCTCCGCCGCGAGCGGCAGGCCGCGCAGAGCACGGGCCACCCGGACCTGCTCCCGCGCCGCCCCAGGACTCAGCGAGCACGCCCACGCGAGGTAGTGCGCGCACGACTTGATGCCGCCGAACGCCGCCCAGCCCTCTCCGGCATCGAACTCACCGACCAGCGTCGTGAACTCGTAATCTGCGCGCGCTTGGCGGCACGCCAGCCCCTGGAGCCGCCGACCCATGGCCTCGGCGTCCTCGATCCCCCACCTGGTTTCTCCCATGCGTGCAGTCCATCAGGCGGGTCTGACGTTTTCGATCGTCTGTCCGATAGATCATGATATTCGCATGATTCTTCATCATGATCCCTAGCCAGAGACCCTTCGATCCCCGAAGCCGTTCCCGCGGGAACGTGTGGCCAAACCGCACCCCCTAGGCGCCCCGACCCACCACCCGCCGCACGGCATCCGCAACCGCGCCGGCGTCCAGGATCTCGGACGCCCCCGGCGCGACGAGCGCACGGTGGATGGAGAGGCCCTCGACGAGGGCGTGCAACTGCGCGGCGACGGCGGGCGCGAAGTGCCGCTCGAGCGCGGCGCGGCTGCGCGCCATCCAGGCGTCCGTGAGTTCGCGATACGCCGGCTCCCGTGCGGCGAGCGTGTAGAGCTCGAGGGTGAGGACGAGCTCCCGCTGGTCGGCCAGCGTCCCCTGCGTGATGACGTCGACCAGAGCGCGTTCGGCCGCGTCGGCGTCGGGGGCTGCCGCCATGCTGCGCTCGACGCGCCCACCGACGTCCCCGGCGAAGCGGGCGAACGCGGCGCGGAGGAGGTCATCCATGCCGGAGAAGTGATACGTCATCGACCCCAGCGGGACGCCCGCCGCAGCCGCGACCCGCCGATGCGAGGTCCCCGCGACGCCGAACTCCGCAACGACGTCGAGACAGGCGTCGATGATGCGGTCGCGCCGGCCGGGATCGGTCCGGCGCGATGTCGAACGCGTCGTCATGGTCGTCACGCTACGCCACCCGCCACGCAACACGTGGCAACCGATGCGTACGTCCGTACACCTCTCATGTACGTTCGTACACATGACCACCTCGCTCACCGCATCTCGCGACGTGCGCGACGCGCCCACCCCGGACGTCCGGCGGGCACGCGTCGCCGTCGCGGCCCTGTTCTTCACCAACGGGGGCCTGTTCGCGAACCTCATCCCGCGCTACCCGGAGATCAAGGGCGACCTCGCCCTCGGCAACGCCGCGTATGGCCTCGCCGTGGCCGCCTTCCCGACCGGCGCGATCCTCGCGGGGCTCGCCGCAGGAGCGCTGATCCGGCGCTTCGGCTCTGGACTCATCGCCGTCGCGGGGACGCTGCTGACGAGCCTGGGCGTCCTCGCCGCTGGCCTCTCGCCCACGGTCGTCGCCTTCGCGGCCGCCCTCCTGTTCGGCGGCGCGATGGACGCCATCACCGACGTCGCCCAGAACGCGCACGCCCTGCGCGTCCAACGGCTGTTCGGACGCTCGATCATCAACTCGTTCCACGCGATCTGGTCGATCGGCGCGGTCACCGGCGGCGCGATGGCGGCAGGCGCCCTCGCGATCGGGCTCCCCCGCAGCATCCATCTCGGCTTGTCGGCATTGATCTTCGCCGCCGTCTCCCTCGTCGCCCTCCGGTTCTGTCTGCCGGGCCCCGACGGCGAGGACGAGACGGCCGACCCCGTCGACGCGGGCCTGCAGGCGGAGGCCGAGGAGCCCGAAAAACGTTCCCGCGGGAACGTCTCCGGACGCCTGCTCGGCGTCCTGGCAGCCCTCGTGCTCATCGCGACGGCCGGCGCGATCGTCGAGGACGCCGGCAACTCCTGGGCGGCCGTCTACCTGTCGCAGTCCCTCGGGGCGCCCGCCGAGCTCGCCGCGTGGGGCTTCATCGCGCTCGTCGGCGCCCAGTTCGTCGGACGCCTCACCGGCGACCGCCTCGTCGACCGCTTCGGCCAGCGGGCCGTCGCCCGCAGCGGCGGCGTCCTCGTGGCGGCAGGGCTGGGAATGGCGCTCGCGTTCCCGTCCGTGCCCGGCACGATCGCCGGATTGGCCGCGGCCGGGTTGGGGGTCGCGACCCTGGTCCCGGCGGCGATGAACGAGGCCGACGAGCTGCCCGGCCTCCGACCGGGCACGGGGCTCACGGTGGTCAGTTGGCTGATGCGGCTCGGCTTCTTGCTGTCGCCGCCGATCGTCGGGGCCATCGCGGACGCCGCCGGCCTCCGCGTCGGACTGCTGGTCGTGCCCGCGGCTGGGCTGGCCGTGGCCACCCTCGCGGGCGTCCTCAGCGCGCGCCGCTCGGTGCCCACCGGCCGCTGAGCGGGGCGGCGTCCTAGAAGGACAGCAGCGCGAAGAACGGCAGCAGCGGCACCATCAGGCCGGTGCTCATCCAGAACATGCCGAAGTTCATGGCGAATCCGGCGAGCCGCGCGACCCGCGCGGCGCCGGCGCCCTCCTGG
>CALMAD010000408.1 GCA_937859105.1 uncultured Propionibacteriaceae bacterium | reverse complement strand
CCCTGGTCGGGCGCCACAAGGCGCCCGGCGCGCTGGCTGCCGACCTGACGATCCTCCCCGTCGGGGTTCCACGGGCCGTGTTCCTTCACGACCTCGGGCTGCTCCTGCTTCTCGCGCTGCTCGATCGTCTCGCCCTGGCGCATCTCCTCGGCCGTGTTGCCGAAGCCCTGCCCGGGCGACCAGTTGTCGGGCGCGATGTACCCCTCGTCGAGGACGTCGCTCACGCCGCGATCGACCAGCGTGTCGTCGGATTGCAGCTGGTCGAGGTGACCGCCCTCGCCGCCCTCGTCCTCGACCTGCTCCACCTCGTCAACCTCGTCGTTCATGTCCGTCATGGCACTAGATTGCCACGTCACCGGCGGTTCTGCCTGTGATGGCGCCACCGCGTCGCGCGCCCGCGCGGCTAGGCGCGGGAGGCGTCCGGGAGGAGCTCGAGGTCGGACGCGGTGACCAGCCGGGCGGCGACGGCGTACTCCACCAGGCGGGCCTTGCGGGCCCGCGCGAGGCGCTCCGGGCCGCCGTGCAGCCCCCGGACGCCGGCCTCGCCGAGCCGCGCGCAGACGTTGTCGAGCTTGCGGTTGAAGGTGGTGAGCGGCCAGCCCAGGCGTCCGGCCGCGGCGGCGGAGGTGGGCACGTGGCCGGCGCCGACGTCCCCGCGGCGGAGCCACGGCTCGGCGAGCGCGACGATGAGGAGGCGCTGGCTGGGGGTGAGGGTGAGGCGTCCGAGGGTGAGGGAGCCGTCGGCGGACGGCTCAGGCGTCCGGACGGGCTCGTAGGCGGCGTCCGGGAGGGCGAGCGTGAGGGCGTACGTCGTCTCGCCGGCGGTGAACAGGACGCGCGTGGCGGCGAACACGAGCGGCAGCCGGGCGCCGGGGGCGAGCCAGGCCTGCATCGCGCCGTCGGCCGCGGAGACGGTCGCCGACAGGCGGTCGCCGACGTTCGCGAGCCACCAGAGCCCCTGGTCGGGCGCGAACGCGAGGGCCAGGAAGCGGCGGTGGAGGAACGGGTTGTCGGGGTCGACGACGAGGTCGGCGTCGCGGCCGATGGTGAACGGGGCCGCCGGGTCCGGGCGGACGACCGCGTCGCCCCAGACGATCTCGAGCGCGGCCGGGCTCCTCATGCGCACCCTCGGGCAGGCGGGCCGGCGGGGACGCCGTCGCGGAGGGCCTGGACCTCGACGCAGACCCGGGCGTGCGAGCGGACCTCCAGCGTCGGGTCCGCCACCGTGACCACCCGGGCGCCGACGCGCGCGCGGTAGGTCTCGACCGAGTGGCGCCGGGGCCAGGCGAACGTCGCGAGGTCGCCGGTGCGGCGTCCGTTGAGGGTGAGAGGCGAGGGGGTGTCCGGGACGGGACGGGCGGCCGGCGGGGCGGCGGACGCGGCCGGTACGCCGGCCGTCCCGCCGGCGGGCGACGTCCCGGCCGGTCGGGGCGCGATCAGCCCCCACACCCCGAGCGCCCCCGCGGCGATCGCGACCGTGAGCCCTCCGACAAGCCAGGGCGCCGGGTGGCGTCCGCTCGGGTGTGCGCGCGGGGACGCCTCGGGCGCGTCACCGCCATCCGCCAGCCAGTCGGTGCGCGGCAGCCCCAGGTCGCTCTGCAGGGCGCGCAGTTCGGCGCCGAAGGCCCGGGCGGACGCCGGCCGCCGGGACGGATCGGCGTCCAGCGCCCGGCGCAGCAGCCGGGCGAGGCCGTCGGGGACGTCCCCGGGGAGGGCGCCGAGGCGTCCCGCCCGCACCCGGCGCAGCAGCGCGGCGGGCGTGTCGTCGCCGGACGGGTCGGCGTACGGCGCGCGCCCGGCGAGCAAGGTCCAGAGGGTGGCGGCCAGCGCGTACACCTCGGACGCCTCGGTGGCCGGCTCACCGCCCAGCAGCAGTTCGGGGGCCGTCCAGGGCAGGGACGCCCCGGCCTCGTCGGCGTCCGGGCCGGCGGCGAGCGCGAAGTCGGCGAGAATGGGCGTCCCGTAGGCGCTGACGAGCACGTTCGCCGGCTTGATGTCGCGGTGCAGCAGTCCGGCCGCGTGCAGCGTCGCGACCGCGCCGGACAGCTGGACGCCGAGGCGCAGGGCCTCCTCGACGCCGACCGCGCCCGCCCGGTCGGCGAGCGTCGCCCCGGGGTCGTGGCGCATCACCAGGTAGGGACGCCCGTCGGGCGCGACGCCGACCGCGTACACCTCCGCGATGTGGGGGTGCTCGACGGCGGCCAGCGCGTTCGCCTCGGCCACCAGGGACGCCGCGGCGGCGGGGTCGCGCTCCCGCAGGACCTTCACGGCGACCAGCCGGTGCGGGAGGCGCTGACGGTAGAGGTGGACGTCCGCCTGGCCGCCCGACCCCAGCGGCCGGACGTACTCGAATCCCTCCAGCGCGGGCGCTGGGGAGGTCGCCGGGGTGACGGGCGTCCACCGGGGCCGAGGGGCGCCGGCAGGAGGGGTCGTCATGCTGCCTCCGGTCGTCGCGCGGGCTGGAGCCCGCACGCTAACAACCCTCGTCAGGGCCGGAGCGCGTATCGCCCAACCGGCATTCGACCCCCCACGCCGCGGGCGTCCGTTCCCCGGGCACAGGAGCCGGCTCAGCCCCCCAGTGCGCGGTCGACGCCGATGTCCTTCACGGCGACACCCGAGCGCCCCAACTCGCGCGAGGCCCCGAGCAGCCGGACGGCCGTCGCGGCGGCCTGCCGGTACCCGAGTCCCTCGGGCGGATGGATGTTCGAGATGCAGTTTCTCTCCGAGTCGGCACGCCCAGGCCGGGGGCGATGCGTCAGGTAGAGGCCGAGGCTGTCGGCCACCGACAACCCCGGACGCTCGCCGATCAGCACCAGCAGCGTGCCGAGCCCCAACGCCTCCCCCACGTGGTCGCCGAGCGCGACCCGCGCGTTCGTCGCGATCACGAGCGGCGCGCGGGTCAGGTCGCCCGGGAGGGCGTCCAGCAGGGCGGCGACCATCGCGGGGCCGTGGTCCATGACCGCCCGGGGCGACAGTCCGTCGGCCAGCACGATCCCGACGTCGAACCCGGCGCCGGCCTCCGCCAGGCCGCCCAGGTCGGCGGGGAGGCGTCCGAGATCGGGCCGCCGGACGTATTCGTCGCGGTCCGCCGCCCGGCTGGTCACCTGGTAGGCCTCGGGGACGCCGGCGTCCGCGAGGCCCTCGACGAGCGACGGGACGTCCAGCGGGGTCGTCACCGCGTCCCGCGCCAGCGCGTGCGCCTCGCGCAGGGCGAGGCGGTGCGCCGTCGGGAGCCCGTCGCCCGTGTGCCCCAGGCCGATCCGCGCCTGGGTGGTGCGGCGCAGCGGCGCCCAGAACTCGCTGATCTGCAGGTCGTCGCCCACGCCGCTCACCTCCGCACCAGCTCGGCCAGCGGCGACCCGATCGGGTCGCGGGGCACCACATGCCCCGCCCGGTCGGCCATGTCCATGCGCTCGAGCCAGGCCTCGAACTCGGGCGCCGGGCGCAGCCCCAGCGACCGGCGCACGGCCAGCGCGTTGTGGAACGACAGGCTCTGATAGCCCAGCATGACGTCGTCGGTCCCCGGGACGCAGATCACGTAGTTCGTCCCGGCCGCCGCCAGCAGGGTGAGCAGCGCGTCCATGTCGTCGTCGTCGGCCTCGGCGTGGTTCGTGTAGCAGACGTCCACCCCCATCGGGACGCCGAGCAGCTTGCCGCAGAAGTTGTCCTCCAGCCCGGCCCGGATGATCTGCTTGCCGTCGTGGAGGTACTCGGGCCCGATGAACCCGACCACGGTGTTCAGCAGCAGCGGCGAGAAGGCCCGCGCGACGCCGTAGGCGCGGGCCTCCAGCGTCTGCTCGTCGACCGGACGCCCGCCGACGCCGCGATGCGCGTCCGCCGAGAGCGCCGAGCCCTGACCGGTCTCGAAGTACATGACGTTGTCGCCGACGACCCCGCGCCGGAGCGAGCGAGCCGCCTCGTCGGCCTCCCGCAGGATCGCCAGCGTCACGCCGAAGCCGGTGTTCGCCTTCTCGGTGCCCGCGATCGACTGGAACGGCAGATCCACCGGGACGCCGGCCTCGATCAGCCCGATCGTCGTCGTCACGTGCGTCAGGACGCACGACTGGGTGGGGATGTCGAGCCGCTGCCGGACGTCGTCGATCAGGTAGAGCAGGTCGGCGGACGCCTGCGGCGAGTCGGACGCGGGGTTGATGCCGACCACGGCGTCCCCCGACCCCAGCAGGAGGCCGTCGAGGATGGCCGCCGAGACGCCCGCCGGGTCGTCCGTCGGGTGGTTCGGCTGCAGCCGCGTGGCGAGGGTGCCCTTGAGGCCGAGGGTCGTCCGGAAGCCGGACGTCACCTGCACCGCCCCGGGGACCGAGATCAGGTCCTGCAACGACATGAGCTTGCTCACCGCCGCCGCCATCTCGGGGGTGAGCCCGGGCGCCAGGGCCGTGAGGATCGCCGAGGAGTCGGGCCGCGTCGCGACGTCGAGCAGCCAGTTCCGGAACTCGCCCACCGTCAGGGAGGACACCGGCGCGAAGGCGTCCGGGTCGTGGGAATCCATGATGAGCCGGGTGACCTCATCGGTCTCGTACGGCACGACCTCCTCGTTGAGGAAGGTCGCCAGCGGCTCGTCGGCCAGTGCCCACTGGGCCGCGACCCGCTCGGCGGCCGAGGACGCCGCACAGCCGGCCAGCTCGTCGCCCGAGCGCTTCGGGGTCGCCTTCGCCAGGAGGTCGACCAGGCCGTCGAAGCGGTAGGTCGTCCCGTTCAGCGCGTGCGTCCGGACGGTCACGCGACCTCCCCCTCCGCCGACGTGAGGGCCGCGAACTCCTCGTCCGGGGAGTTGGCGACGAGGTGGTGGCGGCTGTAGAGGCCGAAGTAGGCCATCATCGCGGCGAAGGCCGCGAACGTCAGGCCGGCCGCCCGCACGTCCACGAGGAAGGTCGCGATGACGGACGCCGCCGCGATGACCAGGGCGACCGCGGTCGTCGCGATGCCGCCCGGGGTCTTGTAGGGCCGCACGAGCGCGGGCTGCTTCACGCGCAGGACGATGTGGCTCACCATGATGAGAACGTAGCTGACGGCCGCGCCGAACACCGCCATGTTGAGCAGCATCGCCCCTTGTCCGGTGAGGGAGAGCACGAACCCGATCACGCCCGGCACGACGATCGCCAGCACGGGGGCCTTGCGCGAGTTCGTCACCGACAGGCTCGTCGGCAGGTAGCCCGCCCGCGAGAGGGCGAACGTCTGCCGCGAGTAGGCGTACATGATCGAGAAGAAGCTCGCGACCAGGCCCGCGAGGCCGATGTAGTTCACGACCCGAGCCCAGACGGAATCGCCGAGCGCGAGCACCAGCGGGTTGCCGGACTCGGCGATCTGCTGCGCGCCGCCGGCCCCGGGGGCCAGCACGAGCACGAGCGCGCCGGTGACGACGAGGGCGCACATGGCGAGGATGATGCCGCGCGGCACGTCCTTGGCCGGGTCGTCCGCCTCCTCGGCCGCCAGCGGGACGCCCTCGACCGCGAGGAAGAACCAGATCGCGAACGGCAGGGCCGCCCAGATGCCGAGCGTCCCGAACGGCAGGAACGGGGACGCCCCGGCCGCCGCCTGGTCCACCGGAATGTTCGTCAGGTTCGCGGGGTGGAACATCCCCAGCGCCGCGACGACGAACACGACCAGGCCCACCAAGGCGATCGCCGTGATGACGAACATCGTCTTGAGCGCCTCGCCCGCCCCGGTCAGGTGGATCGCCATGAAGATCGCGTACACCGCGAGGTACACCCACCAGCCGTCGGTGATGCCGAACAGGTGCAGCGACTCGACGTAGGCCCCGATGAACGTCGCGATGGCGGCCGGGGCGATCGTGTACTCGATCAGCACGGCGGCGCCGGTCGCGAAGCCACCCCAGGGCCCCAGGGCGGCTCGCGCGAACGTGTAGCCGCCGCCGGCCGCCGGGAGCGCCGAGGAGAGCTCGGCCATGCCCAGCACCATGCAGAAGTACATGACGGCGATGATCCCGAAGGCGATCAGCAGGCCGCCGAAGCCGCCCTCGGCCAGGCCGCCGTTCCACCCCGAGAAGTCGCCCGAGATCACGTAGCTGACGCCGAGCCCGGCGAGCAGGATCCACCCAGCGGAGCCGGATTTCAACGACCGCTTCTCCAGGTAGTCGGCGGACTCCGTGCGGGCGTCGGGGGCCCCGCCGCCCGACGGTTGACGCGTATCGATGGACATGGTGCCTCTGCTTCCCGGTGGGTCGAATCGCCAGGCCGACCCCGTCCGAGCAGCCGGCACCAGAGTCGTCGCCGGCGACAGGTCTCGTTCGATTATTCGCCGGGAATGGGCGTCCGCCTCTCGAAAAAGGGGCCTGTCATCGACGCGTAACGAGACCGTTCGCTCCGGCCCGACGGCGCCACGAGCGCGTAACACGTCCGTCGCTTCGCTGCACGATGGTGCGTTCGATAGTTCAGGACGCGGGCGTCCGTTCTGCTGGCGCCGCGGACCCACGACCGAGCTCAGCCGGTGACGCACGCGATGAGCCGCCGCAGCAGCAGCTCGCGGCCCGGCCACGGGAACAGGGGCTTGGACTCGGGCAGGGTGACGATCCCGTGGAGCCCGCACCACAGCACGGTGCCGACCTCCAGCGGGTCCCCGGTGGCGCCGCAGCGGATCGCCAGCCGCCCGAGCCGCCGCACCATCTCGGCCCCCGGCGCCGCCTCGTCGGGCCGGTCGCCGGACGGGACCGCCGCGAACATCACCCGGTAGTTGCCCGGGTGCTGCTCGGCGTAACCGACGTACGCGGCGCAGCGCTCCCACAACTCCGCCTCCGGCGAGGCGGCTCGGCCGGCGGCGGCCGCCATCGCCCGGTCCAACTCGGCGAACCGGGTCGCGAGCACCGCGCCGACCAATTCGCCCTTGTCGGCGAAGTGCAGGTACACGCTCGGCGCCGAGACCCCGGCCTGTCTGGCCACGGCGCGCAACGACAGCGACTCCTCACCCGGCAGCGATTCGAGCAACTGGCTGGCCGCGCGGATCAGTTCCTGCCTCAGGCGCTCGCCCTCGCCGCGGGCGTTGCGCCGCCGTGTCGTCTGCGTCACCTGGCACTCTCCCTTCCCTTGACGAACACCCTAACGCATGTAACCTTACATACGTAAACATACGAGAAGGGTGATCCCCCATGCCCAGTCCGGCGAAGCTCCGCGCGATCGTGCGCTCCGTTCACGTGGCGATCGCGGCGATCGCGGCCCTCGCGATCTACCTCCCCCAGGTGCCCGCCGAGACCGCCCGTCTGGTCCTGGCCGCCGGAGCCCTCCCGCTGATGGCGCTCTCCGGGCTCTTCATGGCCAAGCAGGCCGCCCTGAGCCGGCTGGTCGGACGCCGGACGCGCGCGACCGGAGCGGCCCGATGAGCGCCGCCTACGCCGTCGCGACCGGTCTGCACCTGTTCAGCGTCGGCTTGGTGGTGGGCTTCATGGCGATCACGCTGTGGGCCCTGATCCCGGCCCAGCACCTGCTCGACGGAGCGGGCTACGCGACGATGGAGGCGGGCATGAACCGGGTCCTGCAACCGCTCATGCCCGTGCTGCTGGTGCTGGCGTTGCTCAGCGGGCTGGCTGCCACCGTGCTCGCCTTCGCCGCCGGACTGCCGGGCGCCTGGTGGCAGCTGGCCGCGGCGGTGGGCGTCGCGGCGATGGCGTCCTCCACGCTGGTCATCAATCACCCCGTGAACAACGCGATCAACGGGTGGGATCCGGCCGATCTTCCGCCCGACTGGCGGCGGAGCCGAGCCCGCTGGGAGCTGGGCCACCGGATCCGGGTCACCGTCGGGCTGCCCGCTTTCGCCTGCGCGATCGTGGCGGTGCTGCTCGTGGCGTCGTGAATCGGCGCGGGCAGCACGCGCGCCGCACGAGTCTCGGGCCGTTTCCCCAGGGCCGCGGCCGTGGCGATCTAGGCTGGTGCGGCCATGAGTACCGCTGACGACGTCCGGGGCTGGCTTGCCGCGCGCTCCGGCACCGATGCGGGCGACTGGTTCCTCGTCTCGAAGGCGCGGCACGGCATGGAGGTGCTCCTCTCCGCCGTCGCCGCGTGCCGGGGACCGGGCACCGTGGTCACGCAGCCGTTCACGTGCATCACCGCGGTGAACCCGATCCTCGCGGCGGGCCTGACCCCGGCGTGGGCGGAAACGTCGCCCGCCACGCTCTCCCTGGACGTCCGTTCCCTTCCACGGGCGCTCTCCCCCGCCACCCGCGCCGTGGTCGTGCAGCACACGTTCGGCCCGGTGGCCGACGTCTCCTCGGCCCGCGCCGCCGTCCCCGCCGGCGTGGTCATCGTGGAGGATTCCGCCCACGCGCTCGGGACCGTGAGCCGGGCCGCCGACGTCTCCGTCCACAGCTTCGGCCTCGACAAGATGCTGCCGACCCGCGCCGGCGGCGCCGTCTGGGTCAACCCCGCGATCGAGCCCGCGCTCGGAGGCGAGTTGATCGCGCGCCTGTCGACGCTGCCCGCCCCGACGGCTCTCGCGAGGGTCGCCTTTCGCGCCACCCCGCCGATTCGCCGCGCCGCGGGACGCCTCGGCGTCGCGGGGCACGCGGCGTTCGATCTGCTCGCGCGCGCCGACCTCGTGGACCCGTCGATCCACCCGGCCGAGAAGCGCGGCGTCAACGTCGGCCCCGCCACCGCGCTGGGCGGGCCGGCCCTCGCGGCCGTCGCCGCGTCCCTCCCCCGCTACGACAGCATCCGCGCGCACCGGCGCACCATCGCCGCCTCCTACCGGGAGGCGTTGGCCCGCGCGGCACGCGTCGAGATTCCTGCCGCGTTCGCCCGCGACGTGCCCCTCGTGCGGTTCCCCGTGCTGCTCCGCGACGCGGAGTCCGCCTCGGCAGCCTTCACGCTGCTCGATGCAGCCGGGGTCGAGCCGGGCGACTGGTACCGGCCCACGCTGTGCCCGGGACCCAAGGACCCCGGCAGGTACGGGTACGACCCCGCGGCGACGCCGGTGGCCACCGATCTCTCGCAGCGCGTGCTCAACCTGCCCACGGCTCCGTTCGTCACCCAGGAACTCGCGCGCTCGGCGGTCGCCGCCCTCCAGGCGGCCGCCTGACCTCAGTCCCCGATCTGCAGGACGACCACCGTCACGTTGTCGTGCCCGCCGGCATCGAGAGCGGCGGCCACGAGGGCGTCCGCCGTGGACTGGGGGTCGGCGTCCTGCGCCATGATCGCGGCGATCTGGACGTCGGTGAGCTCGGAGTTCAGCCCGTCGGAGCAGACGACGAACCGCTCGCCGGGCACCTGCGGCCGCTCGACGTAGTCGGGCTCGGGCACCAGCCGCGAACCGAGGCTGCGAGTGATCACGTTGCGCAGCGGGTGGACGCGGCCCTCGTCGGGCGTGAGGGCGCCGGCCGCGATGAGTTCCTCCACCTCGGAGTGATCGACGGTGACGCGCGTCAGCTCGCCGCCGAGCCACGAGTAGACGCGCGAGTCGCCGACGTTGAAGACGAGCCACCGCTCGCCGGCGTCCGTCGAGATGCCGGCCAGCCCGGTGACCGTGCTGCCGAGCCCCTGCGCCACCGGGTGCGAGATGCCGTAGCCGACCACCGCGGTGTTGGCCTCGCGCAGCGCCGTCTCGATGTCGCCGCGACGTAGCGTCGGAGCGTCGCGGAGGCGGTCGAACCGCTCGGCGATGAGCTGGCTCGCGACGTCGCCGGCCGCGTGGCCCCCCATGCCGTCCGCCACCATCCAGAGGCGCCGACCGATGACGTAGGAGTCCTCGTTCAGGCGGCGCACTCGCCCCACGTCGGTGCGCGCGCCGGTGGAAACGGTCAGCATGGTCCCTCTTCTCCCCCGTTGTCCGCTGGGCTTCGCACCCTGAACACTAGCAACGTCGACCCAGGCCAGACGAGGTTTTCTCGTCGGGGGCGGGGAAATCTCCCCTCCCCCGTCGGGCGGGCATTCGGGACGCGCTGTCGCGGGCGTCCGCGTCTCGCGCGAGGAGAACCGACGCGGGTGCGCTGGCGGCCTTACCGCCTCTTCCTTGGCCCTGCCCGGCGCGCTGCGGCCACCCCGCGCGCGACCAGGGCGCGCAGGCTCTCGTCGGACGCCGTGGCCGCGGCGTCCGCCAGCATCCAGCCGCGGATCGGGCCGCCGCGCATCTCCATGGGGGCCAGGCCCCGGACTCCGGCGAGTTCGGCGGCGTCGGAGGGGGTCACGCGCAGCATCAGGCTGCCGCCGCTGCCGGCGGCGACGGCCATCGCGCCGTCGATCATGAAGCCGAGCCCGCCGAACATCGCACGCTCGCTCACCGCGGACTCCTCCGCCAGCGCGACGCGGATGCGGTCGGCCAGTTCCGGGTCGTATGCCATGCCCGACGATCTCACGGCCGGGACGCCGCCGTCGACCGGGGCGGCCCGGTTCAGCGAGCCGTGCGGGCGTGAAAGCGACCGAGGAACTCGTCGCGGAAGGCGTCCAGCTCACCGCGCTCCATCGCGGCCCTGATGTCGTCGACCAGCCGGACGGTGAACCGCTCGTTGTGGATCGTCGCCAACGTCGACGACAGCATCTCCTTCGCCTTGAACAGGTGGAACACGTACGCGCGGCTGTAGTGCGCGCACGTGTAGCAGTCGCAGCCGTCCTCCAACGGGCCGAAGGCCCGGCGATTCCGGGCGGTGTTGACGTTGTAGCGCCCGTCGGCGGTGTAGATCGCGCCGTTGCGGGCCACGCGCGAGGGGTTCACGCAGTCGAACGTGTCGGCGCCCGCGGCGACGGCCGCGAAGAAGTCCTCCGGTTCGGAGATGCCCAGCAGGTGCCGCGGCTTGTCAAAGGGCAGTTCCTCCGAGCACCAGCCGACGATCGTGCCGAGGTTCTCCTTCTCGAGGGCGCCGCCGATGCCGTAGCCGTCGAACCCGCGACCGTCGGCGTCCAGGCCGGCGAGCCCGGCCGCGGCCTTCCGGCGCAGGTCCTCGTACTGCGCGCCCTGCACCACCCCGAACAGCGCCTGGTAGGGCTTCCCCACCCGGGACGCCGTCAGCTCGGCGTGGGCGCGCAGGCAGCGCTCGGCCCAGCGGTGCGTCCGGTCGACGGACGCCTCCTGATAGCCTCGCGTGTTCATCAGGGTGGTCAGCTCGTCGAACGCGAACATGACGTCGGCGCCCAACTCGTGCTGGACGCGCATGCTGACCTCGGGCGTGAACCGGTGCCGGTCGCCGTTGAGGTGCGACTTGAACGTCACCCCGTCCTCGTCGACCTGCGCGAGGCGCTCCTTGCCGGCGGCGATCACGTCGTCGTTCGCGACGCCCGCCGTGTCCATCGCGAGCACCTTCTTGAAGCCGGCGCCCAGGCTCATCACCTGGAAGCCGCCCGAGTCGGTGAACGTCGGCCCCTGCCAGTTCATGAACCGCCCGAGCCCGCCCGCGGCGTCGACCAGGTCGGAGCCGGGCTGCAGGTACAGGTGGTACGCGTTGGCGAGGACGGCCTGCGCGCCGAGGCGCGCGACGTCCTCGGGGAGGACGGCCTTCACGGTCGCCTTCGTGCCGACGACGACGAACGCAGGCGTCCGGATCGTGCCGTGCGGCGTGGTGATGACGCCCGTGCGCCCCAGCCCGTTGTCGAGGACGACCCCCGGGGAGAACGAGAAGGACGCCGGGTCGCCCGGCCGGTCGCTCACCGCTCGGCCAGCACCTGCACCTGGGCGAGCGCGACGACGCCGGCGGTGGAGGTGCGCAGGACGCCGTCCGACAGCCGCACCGGACGCCCGCCGGCCGCGAAGAAGGCGTCCAACTCCTCGGGGGCGATGCCGCCCTCGGGGCCGACGATCATCATGATCTCGCCCGAGCCCGGCAGCTCGATGTCGCCCAGGGAATCCTCGGCGTCCTCATGCAGCACGAGCGTCAGCGCGGTCTGGCCGATGCGCTCGGCGAGTTCGCGCGTGCCCATCGGGAACCCGACCACCGGCACCCGGAAGCGCCGCGACTGCTTGGTGGCCTCGCGGGCGGTCGACCGCCAGCGGGTGAGGCCGCGTTGCGCGCGTTCCGGATCCCACTTCACGACCGACCGGGACGCCGGCCACGGCACGATCTCGTCGACGCCCAGCTCCGTCATGGTCTCGACCGCCAGCTCCTGCCGGTCGCCCTTCGCCAGCCCCTGCGCGACGACGTAGCGCCGCGGCTTGTCGGCGGTGTGGAGCACCTCGCTCACGCGCATGCGCAGGTCGGCGCGGCCGACCTCCGTCACCTCTCCCCGGACGGCGGTACCCGCACCGTCGGCGACCAGGATCGTCTCCCCGACGCGGATGCGCCGCACCGAGACGGCGTGCCGCCCCTCGTCGCCCATCACCTGGATGTCGGCGCCCACGGACGGGTCGTGGAGGTCGCCTAGGAAGAGTGCCTCGGTCATCAGCTCAGCGCGTCCTTCAAACGGTCGAACATGCCCTTGCGGGCCTTGTCCACCGAAGCCTCGGGACGGGTCTCGTTGCGCAACGTCGCGAACTGCCGCAGCAGCTCCCGCTGAGAGTCGTCGAGGTTCTTCGGCGTCTGCACCAACAGCGTAACGCCGAGGTCGCCGCGCCCGGGCCCGCGGAGACGCGGCACGCCGCGCCCCTCGACGGTCAGCCGGGTGCCCGATTGGGTGCCAGCCGGGACGCTCACCTTCACCTCGCGGTCTTCGGGCTTGCAATCCTCCCGCTCGGACTCGAGCGTCTTCAGGGTGAACTCCGTACCGAGCGCCGCGGCGACCATCGGGATCTTCGCCACGATCTCCAGGTTGTCGCCGTCGCGCTTGAACTCGTTGTGGGGGGCGACCGAGATCTCCACGTACAGGTCGCCCGCCGGGCCGCCGCCGGGGCCGACCTCGCCCTGGCTGTCGAGGTGGACGCGGTTGCCGGTGGTGACGCCCGCCGGGATCTTCACGTTGATGGTGCGCTGGCTACGCACCCGGCCCTCGCCGCTGCACTCGCCGCAGGCGTGCTCGATGACCGTGCCGTAGCCGCGGCAGGTCGGGCACGGCTGCACGGTGCGAATGTCACCCAGGAACGACCGCTGCACGGTCGTCACGTCGCCCTGCCCGTGGCAGGTGCCGCACTGGGTGGGCTCGGACCCGTCGGCGGACCCCTTGCCGTGACAGTTCGGGCACACGACGGCCGTGTCGACCTTGAGCGGCTTGGTCGTCCCGAAGGACGCCTCGGCGAGCGTCAGCGACAGGCGCACCAAGGCGTCCTGGCCGCGCCGCACGCGCGAGCGCGGCCCGCGGGACGCCTGCTGGCCGAACATCGCGCCGAGCAGGTCGCCCATGTCGAAGCCCGCCGCGCCGGCCCCGCCCGGGAAGCCGAAACCGCTCATGCCCGGCCCGCCCGGGCCGCCGGCGCCGTGACCGAGCGGATCGCCGCCGCGGTCGTAGATCGCCTTCTTCTGCGGGTCGCGCAACACCTCGTACGCCTCGCCGATCGCCTTGAACTTCTCGGCGGCGTCGGGGGCGTCGTTGACGTCCGGATGGTACTTCATGGCCCACTTGCGGTAGGCCTTCCTGATGTCTTCTGCCGAGGCGTCCCGGGACACCCCGAGCAGCTCGTAGTAGTCAGCGCTCACGCATCATCCTTCTGCCAAGATCCGACCCACGTATCGGGCGACGGCGCGCACCGATGCGATGGTCGACGGATAGTCCATTCGGGTGGGGCCCACGATGCCCATCGTCGCCCACACATCGCGGTCGTGACCGTACGCGCTCGCGACCACCGAGGTGGCCTGCAGCGGCTCGTACGGGTTCTCCTGGCCGATACGCACGGTGACGCCGTCGGCCGTACCCGCCTCCCCCAGGAGGCGCAGCAGGATCACCTGCTCCTCCAGCGCCTCGAGCACCGGCTTCACGGTGGTCTCGAAGTCGTCGCCGAAGCGGGTCAAGTTCTGGACGCCGCCCACGACCACCCGGGTCGACGGGTCGACGGCCGCCATCTCCAGCAGCGTGGCGATCACCGTGGACGCCAGCGGCCGCTGGTCGGGCGGGAACTCCTCCAACACCGTGCCGAGCCGGTCGATCGAGGCGCTGGGCTGCAGCCCCACGAGGGCCCCCGCGAGGCGCGCGCGAACCTCGGCGAGGTCGTCGTCGCTCGCCACGCCGAGCTCGACCATGCGCTGCTCGACGCGGCCCAGGCTGTTCACGACGATGACGAGCGCCCGCTCGTCGCTCAGTCGGACGACCTCGACGTGCCGGATCGTCGCGCTGGAGAGCACCGGGTACTGCACGATCGCGACCTGATGGGTCAACTGGGCGAGCAGCCGGACGGTGCGCAGCACCACGTCCTCCACGTCCAACGCCCCGGCCATGAACGCCGAGATCGCGCGCCTCTCGGCCAGGCTCAGGGGCTTGACGGCGGCGAGGCGATCGACGAAGAGCCGATACCCCTTGTCGGTCGGGATACGCCCCGCGGAGGTGTGGGGCTGCATGATGTACCCCTCGTCCTCCAGCACCGCCATGTCGTTGCGCACGGTCGCCGGGGAGACCTTGAGGTTGTGCCGCTCGACGAGGGCGCGCGAACCCACGGGCTCCTGACTGGAGACGTAGTCGGTGACGATCGCCCTGAGGATCTCGAGCTTCCGGTCGTCCATGTCTCACCTCTTCCCGCGCGTGCTGGCACTCTTGGGCTCAGAGTGCCAGCCTACCGCGCGAACCCGCGCGCCGCGATCCGGCGCGTCGGCGTCCTACTGCGGGTAACGGTCCACCTCGGGCCGGTTGGCCCCCAGAACGCCGCTCACCAGCCAGCTCACCAGGCTGATGATGATCGACCCGATGAGTGCCGCCACGAAGCCGTTGACGTGGAAGCCGAGCCCGAGCACGCCGCAGAGCCACGACGTCAGCATGAGCATCAGCGCGTTGATGACGAACAGGAACAGGCCGAACGTCAGGACGATCAGGCACCCCGACAGCACTTGGGCGAACGGCTTGACGAGCGCGTTCACGAGCCCCAGGACGACGGCGACGCCCAGCAGCGTCAGCACCTGGGTCGTCGTGTTGTGCCCGGTGACCGTGATGCCCGGCACCAGCCAGGCGGCCACGCCCGTGGCGACGGCCGTGGCGATCAGACGAAGAAGCATCCTCATGCCACCGATGCTGCCAGGCCCGCGCAAGCGCGGGGGAGGCGTCCGGGTTCCGGCGTTCGGCGCCGGACCGCGGGACCGGGGGTCAGGCGCCGCGCACCGCCTGGACCTCCGCCAAGGCCGCCGACACGTGCTCGTAGCTCGGCTCGATCTCGAACGCGGACGCCAGCCGCTCCAGCGGGAAGTTCCCGATCAGGGTCATCAGGTCGGCGTCAGCGAAGAGTCCCGGCTCCACGTCGTCGGGGACGCCGCAGTGGCGGCGAAGGATCGCCATCGCCTCGGCGTCCGCGGCCCACTCCTGCGCCGTGGAGTTGAAGTCGATCGGGGCGGCGACGCGGGGGGCGTCCACGGCGATGGTCTCGGTGAGCTGCAGGTCGCGGCTGTGCGGACCCACCTCGATGACGAAGTCGCCCCCTTCGACGACCCAGGTGCGCGTCAACGCGGACCAGAACGAGAACGCGCGCTGGTCGAGCGTCACCTCGACACGGCGGGTCTCCCCCGGCTCGAGGAACACCTTCGCGAAACCCCTCAGCTCGCGCTTGGGCCGCAGCACGGACGCCTCCGGATCGGCCACGTACACCTGGACGACCTCGGCGCCCGCACGTTCGCCGACGTTCGTGACGTCGACGCCGACGCTCACCGCCAGATCCCCGGACGCCGCCGAGCCCGACGGTTCCACGCTCAGGCCCCCCAGCTCGAACGTCGTGTAGGACAGGCCGTAGCCGAATGGGTAGGCCACCTCCTTGCTCGCGTAGTCGAAGCCGCGGTAGCCGACCAACAGCCCCTCGCCGTAGCGCACCGAGCCCGAATCGCCCGGGAAGTTGCCGTACGCCGGGGAGTCCTCGAGGCGCAGCGGCAAGGTCTCGCAGAGGCGTCCGGCGGGGTTGACCTTGCCGGTCAGGACGTCCACCACGGCCCCGCCCACCGCCTGCCCGCCCAGCCACGCCTCGACGACGGCGGCCGGGTCGGCGTCCCAGGGGCGCATCGTCACCGCGGACCCGTTCGAGAGCACGACCACGGTGGCCGGGTTCGCCCGGACGACGGCGTACAGCAGCGCGAGCTGGTGCGCGGGCAACTCCATGTGGGACCGGTCGAAGCCCTCGGACTCCTCGGCGTCCGTCAGCCCCAGGAACACGACCGCGACGTCGGCGTTCCGGGCGGCCGCGACGGCCTCGTCGAGCAGTCCGTCATCGGGGCCGTCCAGCAGGAAGCCGGGCGCGAAATCGACGTCGGGGTACGCGTCGGCGAAGGCGTCCAGGGCGCTCTCGACGCGCGTCGCGTTGACCTGCGACGAGCCGCCGCCCTGGAAGCGGGTCGTGCGGGCGAACTCGCCGATGACGGCCACGCGGGCGTCCGGACGCAGGGGCAGCACCGGCTCGCCGCCGACCTGGGCGTTCTTCAGCAGCACGATGCCCTGCGCCGCCGCCTCGCGGGCGAGGGCGTGGTGGGCGTCCAGGTCGATCGAGTCCGGCTGGCGCCGGACGTGGCCGCCCCGCTCGACGAGTTCGAGGACGCGGCGGACGCAGGCGTCCACAGCCTCGATCGGGAGGTCGCCGGACTCCACCGCCGCGACCACCGCGGCGTCCGAGAGGCCCTTGGCGGGCGGCATCTCGAGGTCCAGGCCCGCGGCGACGGCCGCGGGCCGGTCGCCCACCGCGCCCCAGTCGCTGACGACCAGCCCCTCGAAGCCCCACTCGTCGCGCAGGACCTCGGTGAGCAGCCAATGGTTCTCGGACACGCGGACGCCGTTCAGCGTGTTGTAGGAGCACATGACGGTCCACGGCTGCGCGGTCTTGACGACGCGCTCGAAGGCCGGCAGGTAGATCTCGCGCAGCGTGCGCTCGTCGACGATCGCGTTGACACGCAGCCGGTCGGTCTCCTGGTTGTTCGCCGCGAAGTGCTTCACCGACGTCCCGATGCCGCCGCTCTGGACGCCCTCCACCATCGCCGCGCCGAGGACGCCGGCGAGGTACGGATCCTCGGAGATGTACTCGAAATTGCGCCCGCACAAGGGCGACCGCTTGATATTGACGCCCGGACCGAGCACGACCGCGACGCCGAGGGCGTCCGCCTCGGCCGCCAACGCGGCCCCGACCCGCCGGTTCAACTCGGGATCCCACGCCGCGTGCAGGTTGCTCGCCGTCGGGAAGCACGTCGCCGGCTCGGAGCCGCCGGTGCCGACGTGATCGCCCTGGCTCAGTTGCGTCCGCATGCCGTGCGGGCCGTCGGACATCATGATCGCCGGGACGCCGAGACGTTCGATCGCCGCGGTGTGCCAGAAATCACCCCCGATCAGCAAGCTCGCCTTCTCCGGAAGGGTGAGTTCGGAGACGATCTTATCGATGTCCATGAAGGGCCTCCTCGCCTGGGGTGTCCGCCCCAGTATGGTCCGCGTGGCGCTCCCTGCGAACACCCCGAGGCCGGTGTCCGCCCTCTCGCCTAAGGTGTCGGGCATGGAGTTCAGCCTGACGCCCTTCACCGAGATCGCCCCCGGCATCCACCGCGCCGTCGCGGAGCCTGCCTCGGTGAACATCGGCCTCGTCGTCGGCGACACCGGTGCGCTCGTCGTCGATACCGGCTCGTCGCCCGCGCAGGGCCGAGCGATCAGAGCGGCCGTGGCGCACGTCACCGACCGGCCGATCGTCGGGGCCGTCGCGACCCATCATCACTACGATCACCTCTTCGGCCTGGGCGCGTTCGCCGACGTCGTGACCTACGGGCACACGTCGCTGCAGGCGTCCGTCGAGGCGAACGCCGACCTGGACGCCGAGCTCGCCCGGCTCGGAGTGCGGCGCGACGAACTGGCGTTCCCCACGCGCACGTTCAACCTCGCCGCGACCGCCGACGTCGGCGGCCGCCACATCGAGATCGTCCACTTCGGCACGGCCCACACACCCGGGGACGCCGCGGTGCTCGTGCCTGACGCGAACGTCATCTTCACCGGCGACCTCTTCGAGGAGTCCGGCCCGCCTTCCGCCGGCCCGGACTCCGACCTCAAGGGCTGGCCCCGCGCGCTCGACGGCATCCTCGGCACCCTGCGCGCGGAGTCGCTTCTGGTCCCCGGCCACGGGGAGCCGTTCGACCGCGACTTCGCGTTCACCCAGCGCGGGGAGCTGGCCGGCACCTGGGCGCAGGCCGACTACCTCGTGCAGCGCGGCGTCAAAGAAGAGGACGCCTACGAGGCCGGCGAATGGAACTTCCCTGAAGAAACCATCCGCGCCTGGCTGCCGATGATCTACGCTGCCCTCGCGGCCGAGGGCAAACGGCCTCGCACGCGCCTGCCGCTGGCGTAGCCGCCCGACAGGAACGGAGCCCGGTGACCACCCCCACCCCCGCCCCACCACGGGCCCTTGCGCCCGACCTCGCCCGCGGCACGATGCTGCTCTTCATCGCGTTGGCGAACACGCCCTACCACCTGTGGGGCGGCGGGCACGACACCCTGAGCGCCCACCCCACGGGAGGCACGCACGCCGACCAGATCACCCGCGCCGCCATCGCCATCGCCGTCGACCTGCGGGTCTACCCCATGTTCGCGTTTCTGTTCGGCTACGGCATGGTGCAATTCGCGCGGAGCCGCGCTGCCCGCGGGTTCGACGAGCGCGGCGTGCGGACCATGCTGCGGCGCCGCCACTGGGCGATGATCGGGTTCGGCTTCGTCCACGCCGCGCTGCTGTTCGCCGGCGACGTCTTGGGGGCCTACGGGCTGGCGGGCCTCGTGCTCGTCGCCCTGTTCTTCCGACGGCGGGACAAGACCGTGGCCATCTGGGCCGGGGTCTTCGCGCTGGTGCTCGCCGGGTTCGCCGCCTCCATGGTGGCGGGCGGCCTCTTCCTCGCCGGCAGCGGCGACGCGACGGCGAGCGCGGATTGGGGCGCGGCCGCGGTCGGGGGCTCCCCCGACTACCTCGCGACGATCCCCGCCCGGCTGGCGTTCTGGGCGTTCATCACGCCAGGTCAGGGCCTGGTCGGCATGGCCGTCCCGGTCGCGATCCTGCTCGGATGGCTGGCCGCGCGGCACCGCGTCCTCGAGGAGCCGCGCCGACACCGACGCCTGCTGTGGCCCACCGCCGTCCTCGGCATCGCCGTCGCGTGGCTCGGCGCCTTGCCCGACGGGCTGCATCAGGTGGGCGTCCGGGTGGCCCCGCCAGAAGCACCCTGGATGTTCGTGGGCGTCGCCATGCTCACCGGCGTCGCCGGCGGGCTGGGCTACGCCGCAGCGATCGGGCTCATCGCCGCGCACGTCGGCGAGGTGCTCGGCTGGTTCGGCCGGGCCGTCGAGGCCGTCGGACGCCGCTCGCTCACCTTCTACCTGCTGCAGTCGATCGTGCTCGCTCCGCTGATGTCGGCCTGGGGCCTCGGCGTCGGAGCCCACGTGAACTCGCTCGCAGCCGCGCTCATCGCCACCGCTGTCTGGTGCGGGTCGCTGCCGCTCGCGCTCGCCTTGGCTCGGCGCGGCGCGCGCGGGCCGTTCGAGGCGGTCTTGAGGCGCCTCACCTACGGGCGCGTCACACCCGTCGCGGGTGCCCGTTCAGCCAGTCCGGCGTAACCAGGGCGTCGTCGGCCGCCTGCCAGGCATCCGGGCTGCCCGCCACCAGCAGCAGGACGCCGTGCCGACCGGCGCGATAGGCGTCCCCGCCGTGCAGGGCGGCGCGCCCACCGAGCTCGGAGACCAGGAGCGCGCCGGGCAGATGATCCCACGGGTTCTGGCTGCGGTAGCAGAGCACATCCAGCTCGCCGAGCGCGACGTGTGGGTAGTCGATCGCACACGAGCGAGCCGTGGGGCGCAGGAGAAATCCCGACAGATCGTTGTGCCGCAGGCTCTTGGGCGCGGCCGCACGAAGCGGACGCCCCGGCTCCGGCAAGGGAGCCAACGCCTCCCCGTTGAGCGTGACGCCCCCGCCGGCCTCCGCAATGAACATGCGATCGTGGATGGGCTGCCAAATCCACGAGCGGACCGGATCGCCTCGCCGGCACTCCACCACCATCACCCCGAAGTCGGCCGACCCTCGGGCGAAGTTGTTCGTGCCGTCGACGGGGTCGATCACCCAGGCGTGCTCAGCCGTCGGCAATCCGTCGAGCAGCGACGGGTCGGCGAACACCGCCTCCTCGCCGAGGACGAGGGCGTCGGGATCGCCCGCACGGAAGATCTCCGTGAGCTCGGCTTCGGCCTCCTTGTCGGCGACGGTGACCAGGTCGCCCGGGTGCTTCTGTTCGATCTGGTCGACCTTGAGCGTGCGGAACCGCGGGACAACGAGGCGGGCAGAAACGTCGACGATCGCATCAGTGACGCTGGCGGTGAGCATCAGCCCTCCCGGTCGAGGTGGTCTTCGGTCACGAAGTCAATCAGTTTCTCGACCTCGGTCAACAGCCCCGGCTCCAGATCCTTCCACGACGTGACCCTCCCCAAAATCTGGCGCCAGGCCCGCGCGATGTCGGACTGGTTCGCGTGCGGCCAGCCCAGCGCGGCGCAGATGCCCGACTTCCAATCTTGCCCGCGAGGGACGACTGGCCAGGAGCGAAGCCCCAGTCGCTCGGGCTTCACGGCCGACCAGATGTCGATGAACTCGTGGCCCGTGACGAAGACATAGTCGCCGGTCACCTTCTGCGCGATGCGCGACTCTTTGGACCCAGGCACGAGGTGGTCGACCAGGACCCCGAGGCGTCGCCCACGTTCGGGCGCGAACTCGTCGACGATGGCGGGCAGGTCGTCGATACCGCCCAGGTACTCCACGACGACGCCCACGTGCCGCAGGTCGGAACCCCAGACCTTCTCGACGAGCTCCGCGTCGTGGCGGCCCTCGACGTAGATCCGACTGGGCAACGCGACCTTCGCCTGCTCGGCCGGCCCGGCCAGCGATCCGGACGCCGTGTGCGTGCGGTTGTACCGCTGGGCTTCGTCGCGCTCGGTGGCTGCGCGCCGCGCGGGCGGGGTGAGGTCGATCGGCTGACCGTCGAGCCAGAAGTTCGGCCCGAAGGGAAAGCTGCGGCGCTTCCCGCGCCGGTCTTCCAACACCACGAGCCCGTTCTCCCACGCCACGACCGCACCGACGAACCCCGAGGTGGGCTCTTCCAGCACCATGTCGCGCCCCACCGGCGTGGGCGTCGCAGCCCGCCGATTGGCTCGCTGCCAGCCCTTGGCCAGCACGTCTCCCGAATAGCGATTCACGGTCACCCACCCTAGGACGCCCGTCCGACAGCTTTCCGACGCCGTTCCGGGGAGCGCGGAGGGAAAGCCCGCCCAGAAATATGCGGATGTATCGATGGGTGACAGAAATGGGGGCTGGATGCCCATGGTGGTGGGCGTGGAGGGGTACGGGCAGCTTCCTGACGACCAGGTGGTCGAGGTCATCGAGGCGGCGTTGGGGGCCCTCGCGGAGCGGTCACCGAGCGGCTCCGACGAGGAGCTCTTGGCGCTGCTCGACGTCTCGCTGCGCGCGCAGGCGCGGTTGCATGCCTGGGTCGCGCGGTTGGCCGAACGAGTCGATGCCAGTGATGCGGCCTGGCGGGCGCACGGCACCTCGCTGTCGACGTGGCTGGCGGAGGTCGTCCGGCTCACACATCGTGAGGCGTCGCGCCTCGTCTCGACAGGGCGTCAGCTCCAGCGCTTCGATGTCGTGGGCGCGGCGGCGGCGTCCGGGGAGGTGATCCCGGCGCAGGCGGACGCGATCACCGGCGTCCTCGCCAAGCTGCCGGAGACCCTGTCGGCAGAGCGCGTCCGGCAGGCCGAGAGCCTGATGGTGGAGTTCGCCGCCGACCACAACTCCACCGAGCTGCGCCGGTTGAACGGC
>CALMAD010000407.1 GCA_937859105.1 uncultured Propionibacteriaceae bacterium | reverse complement strand
TCCGATCTGCTGGCAGCTGGTGCTGCTGTGGGGCGTCCTCGTGGGGCTCGGGACCGGTTCGATGGCGCTGGGGTTCGTGGCACTGCTCGTCGGGCGCTGGTTCGTCCGGAGGCAGGGGCTGGTGACCGGCGTCCTCACCGCGGGGACCGCGACGGGGCAACTCATCTTCCTTCCGACGCTCGCGGCGGTGACGCAGGCGAGCGGGTGGCGGGCGGCGTCTATCGTGGTGACGGCGGGAGCGCTCGTGATGGTGCCGGTCGTCTTGGCGTTCATGAGGAACTCCCCGGCCGAGGTGGGCGTCGTCGCCTACGGGGCCGATCCCGGCGTGCCGGCGGCGAGGCCGGCCGTGCACCACGGGGTGGCCACGCGCGCGATTGCGGTGCTCGGGCGAGCGGCGCGGCGTCGGTCTTTCTGGTTGCTGGCGGGCAGTTTCGCGATCTGTGGTGCCTCCACGAACGGCCTTGTCGGGACTCACTTCGTGCCGGCTGCGCACGACCACGGGATGCCGTCCACCACCGCGGCCGGTCTGCTGGCGCTGGTGGGGGTGTTCGATGTGCTGGGGACGGTGGCGTCCGGGTGGCTGACCGACCGGGTCGACGCGCGGTATCTGCTGGCCGCCTATTACCTGCTGCGCGGAGCCTCGCTCGGGGTGCTGCCGGGGCTGTTCGGGCCGTCCGTGCAACCGCCGATGTGGGCCTTCATCGTGTTCTACGGGCTGGACTGGGTGGCGACGGTTCCGCCGACCGTGACGCTGTGCCGGCGGATTTTCGGAGAGGACGGTCCGATCGTGTTCTCCTGGGTGTTTGCGTCCCACCAGGTGGGGGCTGCGGTCGTCGCGACGGCGGCCGGAGTGATTCGCGATGCGACAGGCGCGTACACCTGGGCGTGGCTGGGGTCGGCCGGGCTGTGCGGGTTGGCGATGCTCTTCTGCCTGGCGATTCGGCGTCCGGTGGCGGTCGGATGACGCGGTCGGCGTGTCGAGGGGCGGGTCAGCGGACGGGCAGGTGGGTGCGCGGGGCCATGCGCGGGCCCCGGCGCGGATGGCCGATCGAGGCGAGCTCGAGCAGTCGCTGCACCCGGTAGCGGTGACCGCGGTACGGCTGGAGGAGATCGTCGAGGCCGTCGTCGTCCAGCTCGACGCCGATGAGGGCCCACCCGATGTTGCGGGAGACGTGGAAATCGCCGAAGGAGACGGCGTCCGGGTCGCCGTGGGCGCGCGAACGGACTTCGGCGGAGGTCCAGATGCCGACGCCAGGGAGCGAACGCAGACGGCGATCCGCCACGTCGAGGGGGACCGACAGGGTGCGCTCCAACGAGTCGGCCACGCGCGCGGCTCGGATGATCCCGGCCGACCGGGCGCCGTCGATGCCGAGCTGAAGCCACGCCCACGACGGGATCTGGCGCAACGTGGCCGGGTCGGGCTGAATCCACAGGTCGTGGGAGGCGCCGGGACCGGCGGCCGGCCGGCCGAAGCGCTTGACGAGTCGCCGGAAGCCGCCGAAGGCCTCGTGGCCGGTGACTTTCTGTTCGATGATCGCGGGGACGAGGGCGTCCATGACGCAGCCGCCACGTCCGACGCGCCAGTGCGGGCGGGCCTTCGCGGCCGAGGCCAGCGCGGTGTGTCGGGTGCGGAAGCCGGTGGGGTCGTCGTGGGCGCCGAGCATGGCGGGGAGGTTCTCCAGCGCCCAGTCTGCGCCGGGGCCCCAGGCGGAGGCGTCGATGCGGCCGGTGTCGGACAGGGGCTGGACCCGTAGCGTCGCCGGGCCCTCAGGGGTACGAAGGCCGCGCCAGTGCCTGCCGACGGTGTCGATGCGGTACGTCGGGTCGCCGCTGCCGCGCCGCCAGTTCGACCACACCTGGCCCACGGGGCAGGGCCACGCCGGCCGCCAGGTGCGAGATCGTTCCGTCACCGGGCCACTGTAGGGCGACGCGTCGGCCCGGGCGGGGTGCGGGCTGCGTGTCGGCTGCGACGCCGTGAGTCCGCTGTCGACCGGAGCTGTCGTGCCTTGCGCGGGGAGGCGGCCGGTGCCAGGCGGTTGGTTCGGTGGCGTGGCTGCCGGGCATCTGTCACCAGGACACCCGAGAAGCGGGGGCCGCCGCGAGACGTCAGCGTCCGGCTGCGTTCCTGAGGTGTCGTGGTGACAGGTGGCCGCGCGTGCACCAACGACCGCGTGGGCGGCGCCCGCCGGTCGTCAGGATCGGCCAGGGTTCCGCTTCCGGATGCGGACGTGCACCGGGTCATCCACGCCGCTTGTCACGCTGGACGTGAGGCACGGGTGACTGCACCCTGACAAGGGGTGAAACGACAGGCCCATAGTGTGGGTGTGGAGGATCTTCGTGACGGGCCGCTCGTCGACGGGCGGCGGCTCGGCCCGGCCGCCCGCCAACGCGTGGCGCGGGCTGGGCGGCGCGGCCACATCCGACGGTTGTTGCCGGGTGTCTGGGCCGCGGCTGCGCACGCCGATGATCTGACGGTGCGCGCAGCTGCCGTGCAGATGGCCGATCCGGATGCGGTGCTCACCGGGCGCATCGCCGCCCGTCTGACGTGGTGGCCCGAACTTGAGTGCCGCACGGTCACGGCGGTGCGGCGGACGAAGGTGACGCCGATGCAGGGCTTCGCGTGGCGTCGCGGAGTCGTCGACCCCGACGATGTCATCGAGGTCAACCGACTGCGGTTCACGTCAGTGGCGGCGACGGTGCTCGAGTTGATACCTGAGCTCGGCGGCCAGGTGATCGATGAGGCTCTGCGTCGCGGTGTCGTCACGATGGCTCAGTTGTGGGAGGCGTTCCGTGGTCGCGGCAGGAGGCGCGGCGACGCGCGGCGTCGCTTCCTGTTGGAGGATTCGCACGACGAACCATGGTCGGAGGCGGAGCGCTCCCTGCACCAGATTCTGCGATCAGTCCGGATGCCCTGCCGATTCCGGGCCAACCACCGGGTCTGGCTGGGCGACACGGGGCGGTGCGCCTATGTCGACGCGGCGTTGATCCCGTTGAAGCTTGGGTTTGAGGCCGATGGACGTGCATTCCACAGCGAGGAGGGACCGTTCGAGCGTGACCGGAATCGGGATACGCAACTGGCTTCGATCGGCTGGTGGATCGTCAGATTCTCGGCACGGCAAGTCCTTGAGGACGCCAACGAGGTCCGCGAGCGCATCGTGGCCATCGTGCGCGAGCGGCTGACCCAACTCGGGCGGCGTCGACGATGAGGGCTGTCCCAGGGGCAGAATGGCCCGCATGTTGTTCCACACGGTGGCCGCGGCGTCGCTTCAGGTCGCCGGTATCCGTTCACGAACGCGGAAGATCGCGGTGCTGGCCGACATCCTGCGGCAGGCCGGCCCCGACGAGGTCGAGATCGCCGCCACGTACCTGGGTGGCTCGCTCCGTCAGCGCCGCACGGGGGTGGGGTGGAGGTCCTTGCGTGAGCTGCCCGAGCCGGCCGCCGTGCCGAGCCTCACGGTGGGCGACGTGGACGCGGCCCTGCAGCGGCTCGCGGACCTGTCGGGTGCGGGTTCGCAAGCGCTGCGGGCGGAGGGCGTCCGCGCGCTGTTCGGATCCGCCACGGCCGAGGAGCAGGCCTACCTCGCTCGCCTCATCACCGGCGAGGTGCGACAGGGTGCGCTCGACGGCGTCCTCATCGAGGCGGTGGCGGTGGCTTCCGGGGTCCACAGTGCGCTCGTCCGGCGGGCGGCGATGCTGGCCGGATCGACGACGGCGATCGCCTCCGCGGCGCTGACGGGCGGCGAGCGCGCGCTCGCGGCCCTCGACGTGCAGGTGGGACGGCCGGTGCGTCCGATGCTGGCGGCATCGGCGTCCGATGTGGGGGCGGCCATGTCGAAGCTCGGCGGCGAGCCGGTGGCGGTGGAGGCGAAGCTCGACGGCATCCGCATTCAGGTGCACAAGAGCGCAGAAGGCGTCCGGGTGTTCACTCGATCGTTGGACGACGTCACCGAGCGCTTGCCCGGAGTGGTGCGGGCGGCGGGGGAGATCGACGCGACGAGCGTCATTCTGGACGGGGAAGCCCTCGCTCTGGGTACCGACGGACGTCCGCGCCCGTTCCAGGAGACGGCCGCCGCAGGGGCCTCGCACGTGCCGGTCCCGGAGGGCGAACTCACGCCGCGGTTCTTCGACGTGCTGTTCCTCGACGGCGAGCCGCTCATCGATCGGCCGCTGACCGAACGTGCCGAACTGCTGGCGGCCCGCGCGCCGGTGCGGTTCGTCATCGAGCGGACGATCACCGATCAGCCGTTCGTCGCCGAGGCCTTCAACCAGCACGTGCTGTCCCAGGGCCACGAAGGGGTCGTCGTCAAGTCGCTGTCGGGGACCTACGCCGCCGGACGCCGCGGTGGCGCCTGGCTGAAGGTGAAGCCGGTGCACACGCTGGATCTCGTGGTGCTGGCCGTGGAGTGGGGCAGCGGGCGTCGTCGCGGAATGCTGTCGAACATCCACCTCGGCGCAAGGGACGGGCGGGGTGGCTGGGTCATGCTCGGCAAGACCTTCAAGGGCATGACCGACGCGATGCTGGCGTGGCAGACCGAGCGGTTCCTCGCGTTGGAGACGCGGCGAGACGACTACACCGTCTACGTGCGGCCCGAGCAGGTGGTCGAGGTGGCTTTCGATGGTCTGCAGCGTTCGACGCGGTACCCGGGTGGATGGGCGCTGCGATTCGCGCGGGTGGTGCGGTATCGCGACGACATGGACGCCGCGGCCGCGAACACCATCGCGGATGTCGCGGAGATCGCCGCGTTGCGCTGACCGCTCAGCACCGTCGGGACGCCGTCACGCGCGCCGCGACCGGACGCGGTCGATGAGGCGTCCCACCAGCATGCCGAGGAGGGCGAACACCATGTAGCCGATCGCGTACGGCATCGCGCTCTCGTTGTAGACGACGTAGGTGGCCGGAATGAACGCGACGCCGGCCAGCGGCGCGAACAGCCAGATGATTCCGTGCTTATAGCCGAGCAATGCCCCGGCGACGAGGCTCGCGACCGGATTCACCAGGATGAGCGTCGCGTACAGGCCACCGGTCACATCGGCCCCGGTGATGTGGACGCCGTCCGCGAGCCAGCGGTTCATCACTCCGAGGAAGAACACCACCGCCAGCCCTAGGGCGTAGCGCGCGGCGATGGTGGCGCGCTCGCTCGGCGGGAGTGACGCACTCAGGGGCTGGGGCCGGCTCGGACGTCCGCCCGGCGCGTCCGTCACGCGGCGACCCGCTCGATGAACGAGCCGAGGTTGCGACGCAGGCGCAGGATGCGTCGCTCTTCGTCCAGGGTCTCGGGGAGGAAGCCGCCGCCCGAAGCCCGCCGGAGGCGTCGCACGTACAGGGAACAGGCGAGATCGGCGCACACATACGTGCCGACGGTGTTGAAGTTGCGTCCGGCGGCACCCGCGCGCGGGGCGACCATCATGACGGCGTCCACGGATCGGTGCTGGGTGCGGCACAGATTGCAGAGCCCGCGGCGTCCGCCGGACTGCCACGTCTTCGGCAGCCGGAGCGCGATGCCGACGAGGTCATCGGGACGCCCGGGGGCCGCGGGCAGCGGCATCTCGGGCGACGCCTCGGTGACCAGGTAGGCGCGGGTCGGTGACGCGGGATCGACCCAACCCAGGTAGTCCAAGGTGTCCCAGAGCGTCGCGTCGATCCACCACGGCATCGGAATGGACGCCGGGTCGTCGTGATTGATGAAACTCGCCCGGATCTCATGGGGAGAGAGCGTTCGCACGGTTACCTCGCTGGCAGGTCGGCTCCGCATCAGGGTACCCCGGCGGCGCCGGGGTGATGGGCCGACAGCCGAGTGTCAGTTCTGGTAGTCGGAGTTGGAGAACTCGGCGTCGACGTCGTCGTTGTTCTTGCCGTCGTCGTGCGTTTCGAAGTTCGGATTCCCCTCGGTTTCCGGGTCGCCCAGCAACGGGTAGCGCCGGTCCTGATGCACCGGAACGTTGTCGCTGCTGATCGCCTCTGCGAAATCTTCTGTCATGACAAAAGCCTAGGCGAGCGCCGATCCCCGGGCCAGGGTCCCGAGGGATTGTGTGCCCGCTGCTGCGCGGTCAGCGTGTACAGCAGCCCCCGGGGCGTGCAGCGCGCTTACGCTTCCTGCGAAGCGCGGATTGCCCAGCCCGACGATCGAGGAGGGATCCATGTCTGCCGAGCCAGAGGTGGCCGCGGGGGCTCGGCGCCTTCCGAGCCCCCCGACGGCGCGCCGCGCCCTGGGGTGCTCGCTCGCGGTCGCCGGCGGGTTCGCGCTGTTCGTCGTGAATACCGTCGTCGAGGGCAACCTCACGTTCATCGGAATCCTCGCGGTGATCGTCGCCGTCCTGGGCTGGAGGGCTTCCGGGGCCTACGTCGAGGCGGACCGGGCCGGGGGGCGTCCGGGCATCATGGCCACCGCCTCGCCCAGCTACCTGCGCGTCTACGCGCACGCCCTTGGCTGGCCCGCCCGGGGCCCCGCCGTGGCGATCTGGGGGCTGTGGCTGGTGCCGACCGGCCTGGCGATCTACGTGCTGGTCAGCATGGTGGTTCGCGTCGCGCTCGCGGCGACGCCCTAGTCCGGAGCGCCAGTGCGTCCCGGACGCCGGCCCGCGCGGGGACGCCCCTCGGCGTGCGCAACATCGTGCACGTTCGACCCGCTCGCGCCACTTTTGAACCGTCTGGAACACGAGTTGACTAGGACCGCTATCCTGAGCCCGCGTGCCCGGCTGGTGAGCTCCGGGCGGAAGGAGCGGGGTGAAGCGACCTGGCCTGTCGGGGGTGACGACGGTAGCCCTCATCGACGACGTCCCGCTGCTGCACGCCGGCCTCGCATCGCTGTTCACCGACTCGTCGAGCAGCGTGCGGGTCGTGGAATCCTTGCCCGCCTCCGGGGTCGACGTCGCGCTCTTCGACATGGCCTGCACCGCGCGGAATCCGCACGACCGTCTGGGGCGTCTCATCGCTGACCCTCGCGTCCGGTCGGTCGTCGGCTTCTCGTGGAGTGCCGATCCCGTGCTGGTCGAGTCTGCCCTCATCCAAGGCGCGGCGGGGTACCTGTCGAAGCGGGCGTCCGCGGACGATCTCGCCGCCGATCTGCGCCGGATCCACGCCGGCGAACTGGTCATCGCGCGGGAACTCGACGGCCCGCGCGACGTGGCCCGGCTGCCACGCCTCACTCCACGAGAACTCGACATGATCCTCAGCATCGCGCGGGGACGGACGAACGCCGAGATCGCCCAGGAGCTGCACCTGTCGATCAACTCGGTGAAGTCCTACGTCCGGAACGCCTACCGCAAGCTCGGCATCACCCGGCGGAGCCAGGCGGTGGCGTGGGCGGCGTCCCAGGGTTATTCGCTCCACGCGGCGCAGGGCTGAGCCTCCCACCACCCAGACCGCGCATCCCTCCCGCTATCCTGCCCCCATGTCACCTGCGCGCGGCGGAACCGACGTCACTCCCCCCGGAGCTGCCCCCGCCGTCGTCCGGGCCATCGGTGTCCTCGACGCGCTGGCTGCCTCGCCCGACGGGGTCATGAGCCTCAGCGACCTGAGCCGCGCGCTCGGCGTCCCGAAGTCGTCGACGAGTTCCATCCTGACCGCGCTCGAGCTGGGCGGCATGATCCGTCGCGATGACGCCGGCTACTCCCTCGGACGCCGCCTCGTCGAACTCGGCGGCGCCTACCTCACCGGGATGGACCAGGTGCGCGAGTTCTACGAGCTCTGCGCCGCGTCCGAGGTCTTTCACGACGAGACGCTCCGGCTTTCCGTGCAGGCCGGCGTCGACACGCTCGTCCTCGCCCGCTACGAGGGCCACCCTGCGATCAGGTTCACCGCGAGCATCGGCGACCGGTTTCCGGCGTCCGTCACGGCGCAGGGCAAGGCGCTGCTCGCGGACCTGTACGACCACGAGATCGAGCGGCTCTACCACGGCGTGGCCGAGTTGCCGCGCATGACCCGCCACAGCCATCGGACCCTGTCCGAGCTGATGGTTGACATCCGGGACATCCGGGGCCGGGGCTACGGCGAGGACCATGAGGAGGCGTCCGAGGGCGTCGTCGGGCTCGCGGTCGTCGTGCCCGCCCGAGGCGTCCGGGCGGCGAAGCTTGCCGTCAGCGTCACGACGCTGGCGTCCACGTTCTCGGACCGGGAGCGTCGCCGGTTCGTCCCGGCGCTGCGGGGGCTCGCCCAGTCGCTCGGCAACCCCCTGGACGCTCTTTCCTGAGCGATCGTGGACGCCGCCGGCTCGTCGCCGCGGTACGGCAGCCCCCTGCTCCCCTGGGGAGACGGCAACTGTGCGTGTTCAATGTATTGAACTCTGTTCCGTCTATGGCGCATACTGCTGGTGGGAGACTTCCTCTCTCAATGACGACCAAGGAAGAACGCCATGTCATCCAGCACCAACTCCACCACGGTGCCCGAGAGCCCGAAGGTTGATCCGGAGCAACTGAAGCGCGCAGTGCTCGCGTCCTCGGTTGGCTCGGCTCTCGAGTACTACGACTTCTACATCTACGGCCTTGCCACCGCGCTGATCTTCGGCCCGCTCTTCTTCCAGCCGCTGGGTCCCGCGGGCGGCATGATCGCCTCGTTCGGCACCTACGCCGTCGGCTTCGCCGCCCGCCCGATCGGTGGCCTCGTCTTCGGACACCTCGGCGACAAGCTCGGCCGCAAGATGATCCTGATCATCACGATCGCACTGATGGGCGGCTCGAGCTTCCTCATCGGCCTGCTCCCCACCTATGAAACGGCCGGCATGCTGGGCGCGATTCTGCTGGTGACGCTGCGCATCTTCCAGGGCCTCGGCGCCGGAGCCGAGCAGGCGGGTGCCACGGTGCTCATCTCCGAGTTCGCGCCGCCGAAACGGCGCGGCTTCTTCGCGGCCCTTCCGTTCGTGGGTATCCAGGTGGGCACGTTGCTGGGCGCGGGAACGTTCGCCCTGCTCGCCCTCGCGCACCAGGACGTCCTGCACACGTGGCTGTGGCGTCTGCCGTTCTTGCTCGGTGCCGTGTTGATCCTGGTCGCGGTCTGGATCCGGGCGAAGCTGAAGGAGTCGCCGACCTTCGAGGTGCTCGAGCAGGAGGGCATCGAGCCGGAGAAGATCTCGCTGGGCGAGGCGCTGCGGACATCCCGGAAGAACATCCTCATCGGCATCGGCCTGCGGATGGCCGAGAACGGGAACTCGTCGATCTACTCCGCCCTGCTGCTGGCTTTCATCGGCACCATCGCGGTCTACAAGGGCGCGAACATCGGACCGGTCGGGGCGGTTGTGGCGGCGGTCGTCTCGATCTTCACGGTCGTGGCGTTCGGAGCGCTCTCGGACCGGCTCGGGCGCGTGAAGGTCTACCGGTACGCGGCGCTGTTCCAGGCGATCATCGCGCTGCCCGGGTTCTACCTGATCACGCTGGGGAACCCCTGGCTCGTGATCTTGGTGATGGCGGTCGGCATCGGCATCGGTGTCCAGGGCATGCTCGGGCCGCAGTGCTCGATGCTGCCGGAGCTCTTCGGCAACGCGCACCGCTACACCGGCGTCGCGATGAGCCGCGAGATCTCCGCGGTCCTGGCCGGCGGTATCGCCCCGATGCTGGGCGCCGTGTTCCTGGCCGCCACGAACAACGCTTGGTGGACCATCGGCACCTACTCGCTGGTGCTCTCGCTGATCACGTTCGCCACCACGTTCGTGACGCCCGAGACCCGCGGCCGCTCGCTGGTCGACCTCGCGGACGCGGGTGAGCGCTGATGACTGAGTCAAACGTCCGGGTGGTTGTCGCCACCCCGCTCGTGCCCGAGCTCTGCGACCGCGTCGCGGCCGTCGACCCGCGGGTCGAGGTCGTGGTCGATCAGGAGCTGCTTCCCCCGATGCGCCACCCGGCGGATTTCTCGGGCGACCCGTCCTTCGCGCGAACCCCCGACCAGGAGGCCCGCTTCGACGCAATGTGCGACACGGCCGACGTGCTCTACGGAATCCCGGACGTCGACCCGGCGAAGCTCGCCCGGACCGTCGCGGCGAACCCCAACCTTCGCTGGGTTCAGACGATGGCCGCCGGTGGCGGCAGCCAGGTGGTGGCCGCCGGTCTTGCCGACGACGACTACGCCCGCATCGTGTTCACCACGTCCGCCGGTGCGCACGGCATCCCGCTCGCCGAATGGGCGATCTTCGGGGTGTTCTGCGGCACGAAGGATCTTCCCCGGCTCCAACGGCAGCAGCGGGCGCACGAGTGGCCTGTCCGTGTGGTGGGGCGCCCGATCGAGGGCAGCACCATCCTCGTGCTCGGCCTCGGTGGCATCGGGCAGCAGGTCGCGAAGCGCGCCAAAGCCCTCGGGATGACCGTCCTCGGCATGAAGCGCCGCGTCGAGCCGGTCGAGAACGTCGACGAGGTGCACCCGCTGGACGACCTTCGCTCGATCGTCGGGCGGGCCGACCACATCGTCGTGACGCTGCCCGGCACGCCCACGACGACCGGGCTGCTGAATGCCGACATCTTCAAGGCCGCCAAGCCCGGCGTCACGGTCGTCAACGTCGGGCGTGGCACGGTGATCGATGAGGCCGCCCTCGTCGACGCCCTGCGCGCGGGCCAGGTGGGGTTCGCCGCGCTGGACGTCTTCGAAAAGGAGCCCCTGGACGCCTCTTCCCCGCTGTGGGACATGGAGAACGTCCTGGTCAGCCCCCACTCGGGCGGCCTCGACACGCGGGAGGACGAGCGCATCTGCGAGATCTTCTGCGAGAACCTCCGGGCCTTCCTCGACGGCGCGCCGCTGCGCAACGTCGTGGATCCCACCCAGGGGTACTGAGT
>CALMAD010000406.1 GCA_937859105.1 uncultured Propionibacteriaceae bacterium | reverse complement strand
GGGGGCCGGCCGGCGGCCGTCCAGGAGGCGGTCGGCGGTGGCGGGTCGGCGCTAGGCTGCCCCGGTGATCGGATACTTCGGCCCCGCAGGAACCTTCACCCACCAGGCGCTGCTGACCTTCAGCGACGCCCCCGCGCAGCCGTTCGGGACCGTCGGTCACGCGCTGGACGCCGTCCGGTCGGGCGACGTCGCGCAGGCGCTCGTGCCGATCGAGAACTCGGTGGAGGGCGGCGTCACGACGACGCTCGACAACCTCAGCAGCGGCCGGGCGCCGCTCGCGATCGTCCGGGAGGTGCTGCTGCCGGTGCAGTTCGTGCTGGCGGTGCGCCCCGGGACGCGGCTGGAGGACGTGCACCGCGTCCTCACCCACCCGCACGCGCACGCGCAGACGCGCGACTGGCTGGCCGCCCACGTGCCGGGGGCGGCGATCACGGAGGGCGGCTCGACGGCCGCCGCCGCGGCCGAGGTGTCCGACCCTGAGAGCCGCTATGACGCGGCCGTCTGCGCCCAGGTCGCGGCCGACCTGTACGGGCTGGAGGCCGCCGCCGACCACATCGCCGACAACGGCGGCGCGGTGACGCGGTTCGTGCTGGTGCAGCAGCCGGGCAAGATCCCGGAGCCCACGGGCGCCGACAAGACCACGCTCGTCGCCTACATGTACGCCGACCACCCGGGGGCCCTGCTCGAGATCCTGGAGCAGTTCGCCGTCCGCGGGGTGAACCTGTGCCGCATCGAGTCGCGCCCGACGAAGAAGAACCTCGGCGACTACTGCTTCTCGATCGACGCCGAAGGCCACGTCGACGAGCCGCGCATGGCCGAGGCCCTCATGGGCCTCCACCGCGTCTGCGCGCGGGTGACGTTCCTGGGCTCGTACCCGCGCGCCGACAGCGTGCGCCCGAAGATCGCGCGCGGCTTCTCCGACGAGGAGTTCATCGACGCCCGCGAGTGGTTCGCCGGCGTCGTGGGCCGCTGAGCGGGGCAGCGCAGGGGAGGGCCCCGCAGGGGAGGGCCCCGCAGGGGTGGGGCGAGCCGGGCGTCAGGGGGCGTCCGGCGGAACCAGCACGGTGAGCGCGCCCGGCTCCACGGACGCCTCCGCGCGCGTGTGCCTGCCGACGGTGTCGCCGTCGATCTGGAACTCGACCGGGTCCTCGGTCTCGATGAGGACGCGGCGTCCCTGCCGCCGCTGGACGCCCTGGGCGTCCGAGAGGCCCCCGACGACCCGGCCGGCCATCGTCACCCAGTCCGCCGGACGCCGCGGCTGCGCGACCACGAGGTCGAGCCGGCCGTCGTCGGCGCGGGCGTCCGGGACCATCGTGATGCCGCCGGTGAGCTGCCCGACGTTCGCGACGAGCACCATGGCGGCCGGGGCGTCCACGACCTCGTCGCCGTCCATCTCGACGCGCACCCCGAACGGCGGCCGGCTGGCCGCCTGCACGGCCGCGACCGCATAGGCGGCCGACCCGACGACGCGCTTCAGGTCGGGGTTCGTCTGGGCCATCACCTCGGCGTCCGCACCGACGCCCGCCATGACGACGGAGTAGTGGTCCTCGTGGCTGTCGTCGAGCCGCAGCCGGACGAGGTCGATGAGCCGCGGCTCGCCCGCGAACGCGACGTCGAGGGCGTCCGCGACGTCGAGCGGGATGCCGAGGTTGCGCGCCAGCAGGTTGCCCGTGCCCACCGGGACGATGCCCAGCGGGATGCCCGACCCGGCGAGCCCGGCGCACACCGCCCGGACGGTGCCGTCCCCGCCGGCCACCAGCACGAGGTCGGCCTTCATCCGGATCGCCCGGCGCGTCATGCCGGCCCCCGGGTCGTCGGGCTCGGTCTCCAGCCAGGTCGCGGCCGGCCAGCCGTGCTCGGCGCAGGCGCCCTCCACCTGCTGCCGCAGCACCGCCCAGTCGGGCACCTTCGTCGGATTCACGATCAGCGCGAGGCGGGCGGGCCCCGCATGGCGGGACGCCCGCGCGCGCCCCGACCACGGCTGCGGCACGTGGACGCCCGTCAGCCCGACGGCTGCGGACGCCGACAGCGCGCCCCACAGGGCGCCGGCGACGATGTCGGTGGGGTAGTGGGCGCGCAGCAGCCAGCGGTCCAGCCCGATCAGCACGATCACCACCACGGACGCCAGCCGTGCGGCCCAGCGGGCCGCCGGCCGCGCGCGAGCGACGGTGACGGTGACCATCACCAGGACGCCGAGCGTCGTGATCGCCGCCATGTGCCCCGACGGGTAGGCCCAGCCCTCCGCGGTGAACAGCGGGAGGGCGTCCGGCGGCCGGGGACGCTGCACCAGCGCCTTGATGAGCCGCTGCCCGCCCCAGCTGAACCCGACCGAGATCACGAGCGCCCACGCGAGGTTGCGCAGGCGCCGGTGGTAGGCCCACACGCCCACCACGACGAGGACGCTGTACGTGACGCCCGGCCACGTGAGCACCGCGACGGCGGCGGCGACCTGGCCGGCGATCGACCACAGGTCGATGCCCGGCCGCAGCGCGGAGGCGTCCCAGGCCGCGAAGGCGGCGGTGCTCAGGGACAGCCACGTCCACAGGCCGAGGGCGACGGCGAGCGCGAGAGTCGCCCAGAAGGCGCGCACCGGCGTCCTGTGCATCGGACCCCTTTCGACGGAGTCTCCATTGTTGCTCACCAACGTCCCGGATGGCTTGTCAGGACGCCCACGGGTTCGTCCGGACGCCCGCGATAGAATCGCGGCCGTGATCGACCCGAAGATTCTGCGCACCGACCCTGACCGCATTCGCCGCTCGCAACAGGCGCGCGGCGAGTCGACCGAACTCGTCGACCAGTTGCTGGCCGCCGACGAGACGCGGCGGGCGCTGATCTCGAGTTCGGAGGCGATGCGGGCCGAGCAGAAGGACCTGTCGCGGCGCGTCCCGAAGGCCGACCCCGAGGAGAAGCAGTCGCTGCTGGCCCGCACCAAGGAGCTGTCGGCCGAGGTGAAGCGCGCGGCCGCCGACGCGGAGGCCGCGAAGGCGTCCTTCGACGATCTGATGCTGCAGCTCGGCAACTTGGTGATCGACGGCGTCCCGACCGGCGGGGAAGACGACCTGTACGTCATCGAGAGCTGGGGGACGCCGCGCGACTTCGCGGCCGAGGGGTTCGAGCCGAAGGATCACCTGGAGATCGGCGAGGCGCTCGGCGCGATCGACATGGAGCGGGGCGCGAAGGTGTCCGGCTCGCGGTTCTACTTCCTGACCGGGGTGGGCGCGCAGCTGGAGATGGCGTTGCTGCAGTTCGCGATGGCGAAGGCGTCCGAGTGGGGGTTCACGCCGATGATCGTCCCGTCGCTGGTGAAGCCGGAGGCGATGGGCGGCACCGGCTTCCTCGGGCAGGCCGCCGACGACGTCTACCACCTGGAGAAGGACGACCTGTATCTGGTCGGCACGTCCGAGGTGGCGCTGGCCGCCTATCACTCCGACGAGATCCTGGACGCCGCGACCCTGCCGCGGCACTACCTCGGCTGGTCGAGCTGCTTCCGCCGGGAGGCGGGCGCGTACGGCAAGGACACGCGCGGCATCTTCCGCGTGCACTGGTTCGACAAGGCGGAGATGTTCGTCTACTGCGATCCGGCGGACGCCGAGGCCGAGCACCAGAAGCTGCTCGGGTACGAGAAGGAGTTCATCCGGGCGCTGGAGATCCCCTTCCAGGTGCTGGATGTCGCGTCGGGCGACCTGGGGGCATCCGCGGCCCGCAAGTACGACTGCTACGGCTGGCTGCCGACGCAGAACCGCTACCGCGAGATCACGTCCACGTCGAACTGCACCGAGTTCCAGGCGCGGCGGTTGGGCATCCGGCTGCGGGACGCCCAGGGGCCCCGTCCGCTCGCCACCCTGAACGGCACGCTGTGCGCCATGACCCGCACGATCATCATGATCCTCGAGAACCACCAGCAGGCCGACGGGTCGGT